>NZ_MDGU01000003.1:0-130176 GCF_001705465.1 Lysinibacillus sp. AR18-8 | reverse complement strand
AAGTGATGCCAATCCTGCTGTTCATCATATTTCGGTCTATACTTTTTTTTCGAGCAGAGGACGGCATACGGTGTGAGCGCTGGTCTCGTGGGCTCGGAGATGTGTATAAGAGACAGGCCTTTTATGTAACGTAAGGCTGCTTGTAGTTTTTCTTCCGATGTAAATTTAGCCATATAAAAACTGCTCCTCCAAATGTTAGATGTGTCTAACATTTGGGGAGCAGTTCAAAAAGAGAAAGGGGGGTTTTAGGTTATTGTGTTACACGAGCTGTCCAACGAGAAAGGTCAGCGTCTTTAGCATCAACAAGCTCTGCTGGGAAAATAAATGTCCAAGGCTTTGTGGAGTTTGGTTGGACAGTTAAGATTGGATCCATTTTAAAGGAACCTTTGGCAATTTGTTTACCTGTAGCATCGACAATTTCTAATGGTAATTGTTCTAGATTGATTGCTTTATTATGTCCATTACGAATAAAGATAGATACGTTTAAATTACCATTGTCAGCTAGTTTGGCCTGTAAACCTGTGAAATTCACTTCTGTCTCTCCTAGTTTTGGTAGTGTTTTAACGATTTTCTCAAGTTCTTCTTTTTGTTCTGCTGGTAACTGTTTTTCCCATGACGGATCTAATTCTAATTGATGACCGCGAAGGGACACAAGGTTAAAGGCAATTTTCCAGCCATCTTCGGGAACTTCATCTACTTTAATTGTAGACTTTTCAAATTCAAATACCCATGGACGAGCACTTTCTGCTGGGATTGTACCAAGTGCTTTAAAATCGAATTTTTTAGATGCAACAAGCTCATCATTTTTATCCATAATGAAAAGTTCAATTTCACCTAGCTCAATAGCTTGAGGTAGAGAGGAACGGAAAAATGCACGAACTAACCATTTTCCACCTCGACCTTCTTCAATACTAATTGAAGAAAGCGATAATTGATTTGGTTTCAACGGCTCTAGCTCATTCGCTAGGAAGTTAAAAATGTATTTTTGCTCTTGTGGGACATCCCATTCAGGATGGAATGATAACTTTGTTTCCACATCGCGATTATCACCTGTATTTTTCGTTGTATTCCCTAGTAAATCTTTTGAGTCAATTGTGTTTTCCTGAACAACTTTATCTGATTTTTTAAAAAATGAAAATAAGCCCATTATTGTTCCTCCTGTTGTGCCTCAACTGTTTTCATGAAGCCTGTAATTTCTATAATAATAGAACGACGTAATTCTTGGAAATTTTTACCGAATAATTCTAGCCCTTCACGTTGGTAAATTCGCATTGGATCTTCTTGCTGATAATGACGTAGACCGATTCCTTCTTTTAAATGCGTCATGGCCTCTAAATGCTTAATCCAGCCGCTATCAATATGGCTAAGCATAATTTGAGGAAGTACTTCTATGACTCTTTCGTTTTCAGCGAATGTCTCCATGCGATCAAGCAGTTCTTGTTCAGAAGGTTGAATTTCAGCAAGAATTTGTTTTGTTTTTCCTATTTCTCGGTTGATTGAAACAGGTGTGATGAATAATGAGTTAAGCGCATTCTCCATTTGTTCGTAATCCCATTCAATTGGAGATACATCTTCTGGCGCGGCGTCATGAACAGCAAAATCAACTGTTTCACGTAGCATTTTCTTCAGTTCACCCATTAAATCTTCACCAGCTAAAATTTTGTCGCGAAGTCCATAAAGAACGGTACGTTGGTCATTGATAACATCGTCTAATTTTAGGTTATATTCCCGCATGCCATATTGGGAACCTTCAACAATTCGTTGTGTTCGGTCAATAAGCTCTTGAACCTCTTTATTTTGAATAATACCCTGATCATCTACAATCATTTTTGCAGAGAATTTTTCTACTTCTTCTTTTGCGTAACGGCGGAACATATCATCTTCAATAGAGAGAATGAAGCGACTTTCGCCTACATCACCTTGACGGCCAGAACGTCCACGTAGCTGATTGTCTACACGACGGCTTTCATGCTTTTCTGTCCCAATTACATATAAACCACCAAGCTCGTGTACATCCTCACCTAACATGATATCCGTACCACGACCAGCCATGTTTGTCGCTACTGTAATACGACCTTTTTGACCTGCCTGTGAAATAAGTTCAACTTCTTGTTCAACTGTTTTTGCATTAAGTAATTGGAATGTTAATTTTTCCTTTTTCAGATAGTCAGCTACAGTTTCAGACTGTAAAATTGATGTTGTCCCAATTAAAATTGGCTGACCTTTTTCATGACGTTTTTTAACCTCTGCTGTAACATACTTATATTTTGCTTCCTGTGTGTTAAAAATAAGATCAGGCTGATCAATACGCTTACGCGGACGGTTTGTTGGGATTTGCACAACTTCCATGCCATATACTTCGCGAATTTCTTTTTCCTGTGTTTTCGCTGTACCCGTCATCCCGGAAAGCTTTGGATACATACGGAAATAGTTTTGAATTGTGACCTGGGCCATTGATTTATTTTCATCTGTAATCGTTACGCCTTCTTTAGCTTCAATCGCTTGATGTAAGCCATCAGAAAGTGAACGACCTTCTAAAATACGACCTGTAAACATATCAACAAGCTCGATTTTGTCTTCTTTGACAATGTAATCAACATCGCGCTTAAACATCACATGTGCACGTACTGCTTGGATTACGTAATGGAAGAGTGTTTGGTGTTCTAAGTCATATAAATTATCGATATTGAAGGCAGCCTCAACCTTTTCAATACCTTTATCCGTTAGAGAAGTAGCCTTTGTTTCATCGTCAAAGTCATAATCTTCATCTTTCTTGAATCGTTTCGCTAACATAGCAGCAATTCGGTGTAATTCTTCGTTGGAAGGCATTTTACCTGCGATAATTAAAGGTGTTTTCGCTTCGTCGATTAATACACTATCCACTTCATCAATAATGGCGAAGTGATAAGGACGTTGCACTTTATCTGCAAGGCTATAAGCCATATTATCGCGTAAATAATCGAAACCAAACTCAGTACCAACACCATATGTAATATCGGCATTATAAGCTTCTTTTTTCGCATCAGCTTCCATCATCGGTACATTTAAACCAACAGTTAAGCCAAGGAAACGATGAATTTGACCGACTAGCTCATAGTCACGCTTTGCTAGGTAATCATTAACTGTGATGACATGAACACCTTTACCTTCTAATGCACGTACATAAGAGGGAAGGGAGGCAACTAGAGTTTTACCTTCACCTGTTGGCATTTCAGCAATATTACCTTCTGTTAATACTAGACCACCGATAAGCTGCACATCAAAATGACGCATTCCTAATACACGCTTTGAGGCTTCGCGTACAACAGCAAATGCGTCTGGGATGATTGATGTAATAGGCTCACCTTGTTCTAATTGATTTTTGAAAATAAAAGTCATTTCTCTTAATTCAGCATCTGACTTATCAACATACTTTTCTTCAAGATTATTAATTTGATCTACTATTTTGTAGTAGCGTTTTAATTGACGAGCACTTGTTTGCTCTTTGTTACTTTTGAAAATTGAGAACATGAAATATACGCTCCTTTAATGTTGTCTACATGCTAGACACACCATTATTCTATCAAATTTTACTTATGGTGACTACAATTGACTATATAGGAATCTATTAATGCTAAAATGTACAAAATATTTGTGAAATCGTGGAAAATGTTTAGAAAAAGTATATTTCAATGCTTGTTCATGCTATAATCAATTTGGATTTCAATGTAGATTATATATTTGAGGAGGAGAGACATGCTTTACGTGTCTTTAATAGCAGCGTTCGTTGCATCCATTTTGTTAACTCCATTAGTGAAACGTTTAGCGTTTAGAATAGGTGCAGTTGATGCACCAAACTATCGAAAAGTACATGCTCGAATTATGCCAAGACTTGGCGGTTTAGCCATTTTCCTTGCCTTTATTATTGGCGTGACGATTTTATACTCATTTTTAGTTCATACAAAACATGGTAGTAATGAGGCTTTATTAGCTATCATTATTGGTGCTTGTATAATCGTAATCACAGGTGTTATTGATGATATGCGTGAGATTTCTGCTAAAGCAAAAATGCTTGGTCAGCTAGTTGCTGCACTGATTGTTGTTTTTGTAGGTGGTATTGAAATTGAAATGGTTAATCTACCTTTCTTAGGTACATTAGACTTTGGTTTATTGAGTATTCCATTAACGATTATTTGGATCATCGGTATTACGAATGCCATTAATTTAATTGACGGCCTTGATGGTCTAGCTGCAGGTGTTTCTACGATTGCACTGATTACATTAGCTGTCATGGCGTTTATCATGAGCAATGTGTTTGTTTTAGCGTTAGCAGCCATTTTAGCTGTAGCTTCACTTGGTTTCTTATTTTATAATTTCCACCCAGCAAAAATCTTTATGGGTGATACAGGGGCATTGTTCCTAGGATTTATGATCTCTGTGTTAGCGTTACTTGGTTTTAAAAATATTACATTTGTAGCTTTAATCATTCCAATTATTATCCTTGGTGTTCCGATTTCGGATACATTCTTTGCAATTGTTCGTCGTGTTCGCATGAAGAAGAAATGGTCTGACCCAGATAAATCACATTTACACCATCGATTACTCGATATGGGCTTTACACATCGACAAACAGTCCTAATTATCTACGGAATTGCAGTAATGTTTGGATTAGCAGCTATCATTTTCTCTATGGCAAAGGTTTGGGGAGCTATATTACTTGTAGCGGTCATCCTAACAGCTATTGAAATCTTTGTAGAGGTCATCGGATTGGCTGGTAAAAACTATAAACCATTATTAAATTTTGTACGGATATTTAGTAAATAAAATATAAGCAATCATACAATTTGTATGATTGCTTTTTTGTTGTTAAATAGGGTTACTATTAAAGTCATTAAACAGTGAGTCGCTAGACAACGAGAAGCTTTTTCTAAACCGTTTTTTTATGCATTGAGAGTGAAAAGAAGGAGAACTTAAGTAAGCTTGTTTATCGATTACAAGGAGGGGGAAATGTAAAGGGTGGTCAATCGATGGAAAAGTCATATAAAAAGACCATAGACTAGTTTGTCTATGGTCTGACAGGTCTTATTCAATAACTGAATTGTCATCGATGCTAGCAGCACTGTCTGTTCCTGTATTGCCACTTGTTAGGCTTGATGATTGTTCATTTTGGCCAAGATGGTTTTTGAAAATCTCTTTTACTTCTTCAACAGAATCTTGATTTAACTGGTAATAATAAATACCAGTAGACATATCATCCGTACCATCTAATGTTAAGGAATCGATACGTGGTGCGCCTTTTGATAAATAAGATAAGAAGGATTTCATTTCAGTGAATGTCATATCTGTTTTCATATTATCACCAAGAGCTTTAATGACATTATCATATTTTGTGATAGAGTCTACAGAAGCCACTTTTTTAATAATTGCAGATAGAATTTCCTGTTGACGTTTGCCACGCTCAATATCACTATCTTGCTTACGAGTTCTTGCAAGGGCAAGTGCCTCACTTCCATTTAAATGCTGTAACCCTGGCTTTAAATTGATTGTAAACTTATCGAACTCATCTAATTCATGCAATGCATATGGTACTTCAGCTTCAATACCACCTAATGCATCTACAACATCTATGAATGCATTAAAGTTCATGCGTACATAATAGTCAATAGGAATATCAAATAGTTCTTCTACAGTTTCGATCGTAGTAAGTGTTCCACCCATAGCATGTGCGTGAGTAATTTTATCTTTATAACCTACTTTAGGAATATAAACGTATGAATCACGAGGAATGCTTAGCATTTTAATTGTATGAGTTTTATTATTTAATGTAGCTAAAACGAGTGCATCAGAACGTGAATGGTCTGACCCCTGTCCTCGATTATCACTATCGTCAACTCCGACAAATAAAATAGATACATTATCGTGTACTGGTTCTACACTTTCTTCGCGTTTTGCAGAAACCTGACGACCTTCTAATTCCTCATATGCTGAGTCTGCAGCATGCTCTACCTGTTTTGTAAGGTAAACAGCATAAGCCGTTACACAAATCACCAAGCTTGCAACTAGGAGTAGTGTAACTTTTATAATTAAGGAAGCTTTAGAAGACCTCTTTTTAGTCGGACTAACAGATCTTTTTTTCATAATAGATATATTCTCCTCTAATTATTGGGAATAATAATGCAATGAAGCTAACTTTTATTCAATTATTACTAAGTAATTGTGTGGACAATAAAATAGCTTAACAAAAAAATTATACTATGCATATTTAGTTTCGACAATTAAAACTATTTAATTGACAATAAATTCTACAAATTGAGCATCTTCGAAAGTGATGGTAGTCTGTCCATTTGTCATTTCTATTATCCAACTTCGGAACTGTTCTTCTTCCTCTTTTAGCACAGAAACAATGATTTCAACACCCTCCAAATAACGTATTTCCTCTAAAGAATATGATGAACTTCTTATTTCATTTTCGACTTTTCCTAGCCATGTATAATCAATAGCTACTTTCATGACATGATGCAATTTACGTTCAACTATCTGTGCAGCAGTTAATCCCTCTGTAGTTGCTTTTCCATAAGCACGAATAAGGCCACCACCACCGAGCTTAATGCCTCCAAAATAGCGGGTCACAACAACGACCGTATCTTTTAACCCTTGTTTTTTTAAGACCTCTAACATAGGGACGCCTGCAGTACCACTAGGTTCCCCATCATCATTTGCCTTTTGAATATGATCATGCTCTCCAATAATATATGCAGAGCAGTTATGTGTTGCATTATGATGCAATTTTTTTATACCATCTATAAAAGAAATTGCATCCTCTTCCGTTTCTGCACGTTCTATATAAGTGAGAAAGCGAGATTTGGAAATGACAATTTCGCTTTCACCATATCCTTTTACTGTTAAATAGTTTTCTCTCATTCGTATCAATCTCCTTTTAACTAGAGTTCTATTCTATAATTTTCATGAAGAAAAAGCATTAAATTTTAGCATGGTAATGCTATAATAGGTGTAGACTATGGAATATGTGATTTTAGTCTATTAAATTAGTAAGTAATCATAAGACATTAGACTGGGGAGTATACTATGTTTTCAAATGATACCTTCGATTTAAAGTCGCTTGATGACATTTTTAATCGAATGTTAGATACAATCATGAGCTCAAAGGATGATATCTTTATTATAAGTGAACAAAGCCGCAGAAGCTTTGAAGATATGCAAAAAGAGCTTGAAATTGTTCGAAAACAAATATCAATCGTAATTGATGATGGCGATGCATTGGAAAAAAGTACGCAGCTTGCTAAGCAACGACTTGTGCTAGTGAGTAAAGCTTTTGATAATTATACCGAAGAACAAGTTAGAGAAGCATATGAAACTGCACATGATTTTCAAGTAAAGCTCTCCGTTATTAGAACACAAGAAAAACAGCTACGGGATAAAAGAGATGATCTAGAGAGAAGATTAAGAGGATTACTCGATACGATTGAACGTGCTGATCATATTGTTAATCAGGTAAATGTCGTTTTGAATTACTTAACTTCAGATTTAAGAAATGTTGGTTTAGCCCTTGAACAAGCAAAAATGAAACAGGATTTTGGGATACGTATTATTGCAGCTCAAGAGGAAGAGCGTAAGCGTTTATCAAGAGAGATTCATGATGGACCTGCTCAAATGCTTGCAAATGTCCTTATGCGCACTGATTTAATAGATAGAACGTATCGTGAAAAAGGTATTGAAAAGGCTTTGGCTGAAATTGCCGATTTAAAGAAAACGGTGCGTAATGCTTTATCTGAGGTGCGACGTATTATTTATGATCTACGACCAATGGCACTTGATGATTTGGGAATTATTCCGACATTAAAGAAGTATTTATCGACAGTGACTGAATATAATCCAGGTGTTGAAATTCATTTCCAATCGAGAAGTACAGAAAAACGTATACCTTCAAATTATGAAGTATCCATTTTCCGATTAGTACAAGAATGTGTAACCAACGCCATGAAGCATGGAAAGTGTAAAGACATTTGGGTAAAGCTTGAATGGTTAAAAGATGCCGTCAACATTGTTGTAAAAGATGATGGCATAGGCTTCGACCCACAAGTAGTGAAAGATCATTCCTTTGGGATTTTAGGAATGAAAGAACGTATTGAAATTTTAAATGGTACAATCACCATTACGAGTGAAATCAATCGAGGGACAACGGTGTTATTTAAAATACCGTTAGAAGTAGAATGATGTAACTGTCGCAGAAATCTAGGGGGTAAAGACAAATGACAAAGATTATTATTGTAGACGATCACCAGCTATTCCGCGAAGGAGTAAAACGCATTTTAGATTTTGAAGATACGTTTGATGTAGTAGCAGAAGGTGACGATGGTACAGATGTTGTTACGTTATACGCTGAAAACGAACCAGATGTTGTACTTATGGATATTAACATGCCAGGCAAAAATGGAGTAGAAGCAACGGCAGAGTTAATTACTGAATTTCCAGATGCAAAAGTGATTATGTTGTCTATACATGACGATGAAACATATGTTACGCATGCATTAAAATCAGGTGCTCTTGGCTATATGTTAAAAGAGATGGATGCAGATGAAATCGTTGAGGCGATTAAAGTTGTTGCCAACGGCGGTTCTTATTTACACCCAAAAGTAACGAAAAACCTAGTAGCAGAATTCAAGCGACTTTCAGAACATGAAAATAAAGGAAACTTCCATCAAACTGAAATTCGTCGTCCATTCCATTTGCTAACTAAGCGTGAATGTGAAGTATTACAATTATTAACAGATGGTCAATCAAACCGTACAATCGGTGAGACACTGTTTATCTCTGAAAAAACAGTTAAAAACCACGTATCAAGTATTCTACAAAAAATGAATGTTAATGACCGTACACAAGCAGTTGTAACAGCCATTAAAAATGGCTGGGTTGAAGTACGTTAATTGCTAAAACTGTTTTTAAAAGCTACTTTTTATTGAAGTAGTTTTTAAAACAGTTTTTTATTGTTTTTTGGTAATAATTTGTATTGGGCTTACATGATGAAGAACAGGTCATTCACAATTTTGTAACATTACTAATCATTAGTATGAATATGATAACTAGCAATTCATGCAACATTTTACAGCCTAATGCGTCATAAGGAAGATGTAGCACTTAAATGTTGAAAATGCACAACAAAATTCCTACGAAAGCATTTATATGCTACAATATGCGCGGGAGGTTTTTTGATGTTAAAGAAAAGTTTTCTAGCAGTTCTAATCTTATTAGTGTTAACTGCCTGTGGTAATAAAGATGAGAAGATGAGTGATGAAGAACGAGATAAAGTAATAGAGGATGGTACAGTTGGCTTTGAAATGATGGGTGGAAACGTAGAAAAGGCTGATAATGTACCAGCGGAAGATGAAAAGGCAATTTTAGCATCTTTTGATGAGTATATTGCTGCATTAAATGCTGAAGAAATTGATCGTTATATGAATACAATCTCGAAAAATCCAAAGGGTTTTAAATACGATGAAGAAAAAACATATGCATCAGAAGTATTTGATCAATTTGATATTAAGCGTGAAGTAGAAAATGTAACAATTGCAAAGTATGAATCAGAAGAGGCGCAAGTATTTGCCAACATGAAAATGCACTCACTTCAGCTTGAGACAAATGTCGAACATGAAAGTGCAGGACGTCAGGTAACAGTCTTTGTGAAAGAGGACAATGATTGGAAAGTAACAAGTGTCTTTTATATTGGCGATGACTCACAGTCAAGTACAGGAAATTAACAGAAGCTATCTTCATTCAACATAACAATTGAGTGAAGATATGCCTATTATAAATAGAAAATGAATGTGAAATGGAAGCTAGCTTACTAGCACAACTCTAGAAGGGCGAGAACGTGAATTTGGCGTTCGTCATTCATTTCACATTCATTTCTTTTTGTTTTTCGTAGTTTGTGTGAAAGCAAAGCGATGGCAACAACAATTGCACCAATAAGAAATAGATTGTAAACTATGAATTATAGGAGAGTGGACATGGATGAGGACGGCAATCGTAACAGATAGTACTGCATATATTACAGCTGAGGAACGTGCACGCTTAAACATTCACATGATACCTTTAAGTGTCAATATCTCAGGTCAATTATTTGCAGAAGAAGTAGATATCACAGCATCTGAATTTTATGATAAGGTGCGTGGAGCTAAAGAATTTCCCAAAACAACACAGCCTCCAATCGGAGAATTTGTCGCTCTTTTTGATGAGCTAGCAAAGGATTATGATGAGGTAATTTCCATCCATTTATCGAGCGGTATTAGTGGAACATACCAAGGTGCAGTACAGGCTGGTGAAATGGTGGAAGGCATTAATGTTTATACCTTCGACAGTGAAATATCCTGTGCAGTTCAAGGCTTTTACGTTTTAAAAGCGGCTGAAATGGCGAAAGAGGGCTATTCAGCGAAAGACATACTTGCAGCATTAGCGGACATGCAGCAGTCTATTCGTGCTTACTTCATTGTAGACGACTTAGCACATTTACAGCGTGGTGGGCGTTTATCTTCTGCAGCTGCATTAATCGGTGGCTTATTACAAGTAAAGCCTGTTTTACATTTTGTGGACAAGGTAATTGTACCTTTCGAAAAAATACGAACACGTAAAAAGGCATTAAAGCGTGCGGAAGAATTGCTAGCAGAGGATGCAAAAAAGTATGCAGCGATGGACGCTGTTGTCATTCACGGAAATTGCCCTGCTGAAGCCCAAGAATGGCTAGAGCAATTAGCCGCAACGTACCCAAACGTAAACTTTAAATTGAGCTATTTTGGTCCCGTTATTGGTACTCATTTAGGTGAAGGATCGATGGGATTAGGATGGACAAAAAAATAACGAATTGTGAGAAGTCTCTACAGCAAAAGTAGAGGCTTTTTTCTATGAAAGGGGAGGTTTTAATGAGATATAGGGGTTGGTTGTTGCCCCCAGCATTACGTGATTTTCATGAAGGTCGCATTTGGTTAAAAGAACATTCGCCATTTTCATCTGAAGATATTGAGAAAGCAATACAGCGAAAATACGTAAGTATAATAGAAGGAATTCAAATAAAGCCAGCTATGAAATGCAATCGTTGTCACAATACAGATCCGCACTTATTCACAAAATTCGATTGTTCTAAATGTTGGCAACAATGTGTGTACTGCCGACACTGTATTAAAATGGGGAGAGTAAGTAGCTGTACAAAATTGATGATTTGGACAGGTCCCAAGACGATAAAAATTAACAAGCATTCATTAAAATGGGCAGGGCAATACACCGAACTCCAGCAACAGGCTGCTAATGAAACCTTGGCAAGTGTGAAAGCAAAACGCTCCCATTTAATTCATGCAGTTTGCGGTGCAGGCAAAACAGAGCTACTTTTTCCTACTGTCTATGATGCATTAAAGAGAGGGCTACGTGTTTGTATTGCTACACCACGGACAGATGTAGTGTTAGAACTGTATCCACGCTTTCAAGAGGCTTTTCCGGATACAGTTATTCATGCTTTATACGGTGGAGCACCTCACCAAAATGGCTATGCACAGCTTGTTATAGCAACAACCCATCAGCTCTACCGATTTGATAAGGCATTTGATGTCATTATTGTAGATGAGGCAGATGCTTTTCCTTATACATTTGATGAAACTCTACAAAGAGCAGTAGATAAGGCTAAAAAGGAAAATGCTCCTCTGGTATTTGTGACAGCAACCCCATCAGCATCATTACTCCATACTTTCCAGCAAGAAAGCTACTCTTTTATTCCAAAACGCTATCATAATCATCCATTACCAGTCCCACAAGTTCGTTCTTTATGGAGCTATAATAAATGCTTTAAGCGAGGTAAAATCCCTAAAAGGTTAAAAAAGTGGGTGGAGGAGCGCTTACACCAAAAGGAACCCTTTTTACTATTTTTCCCGACAATTGACTTAATGAAACGTGCAACTCCTCTTTTTCAAGGGTTAAATGAAGACATATTAGCTGTGCATGCAGCTGACCCAGAGCGGAAGGTGAAGGTGTTAAAGCTACGAAATAAAGAAGTTCCGGGCTTATTAACCACTACGATATTAGAAAGAGGCATTACAATCAGCAATGTACAGGTGGCTGTTATTGGGGCAGAATCATTGATTTTTACCTCCAATGCCCTCATTCAGATTGCAGGTCGAGTTGGACGAGATGTTCAATTTCCTGATGGGGACGTCCTATTCTTTTATCACGGCATCACAGCAGAGATGGATGAGGCATGCGCAAAAATTCAATTTTATAATAAGAAGGGATTTTCTGAATGAATAAAATAGAATCTCATTGTTTAATATGCACACAGCCATTAAAAATAACTATTTCCTGGAAAATGATTCTAACCAAGCAATTCTCGCCGACTATATGTGAAAGATGTGCCGCTCGTTTTGTACCTTCTCAATCTACTACATCCCTTTATCAATATAATGAGGCGATGAAGGATTACTTACACCAGTTAAAGTTTCTTCAAGATGTGGCTCTTGCAAAGGTATTTCGGCAGGAGCTCTATGATCGTTTCAATAAAGAAAAAGCGATTATTCTCCCCATTCCGATGCATCCTCTCAAGCAACAGGAGCGTACTTTCTCGCATACTGATGAACTATTAAAAGCGGCTCATATTCCCTTTATTCAATTATTAGAAAAGACAACGACAGAAACACAAAGCTCCAAAAATAGAGAGCAGCGAATACAGGCAGCTCCACTTTTTTGCTTAAAGAAGGGAGCACAAGTTGAACATAAAAATTATCTTCTTTTTGACGATATAAAAACTACAGGGACAACTCTACAGCATGCTACAACTGTTTTAATGCAGGCGGGTGCTAAAAATGTCCAATACTTCACATTAATTGAAGGATGAAAATACCAATGCATTATGTATAATAGTTAATGAGACAGCATTCGTAGATAAAATTGCTAGAAAGAGGAGGAAAGGCCAATGGCAGAGGTTCGTAATTGTCCGAAATGTAATGAGTTTTTTAATTATACAGGAGTCCGAGAAGTGTGTCATAAGTGTGCACAATCAGAGGAGGAGCTTTATCAAATTGTTTATCGTTTCTTACGTAAACGTGAAAACCGTGCGGCAACTGTAGAACGTATTGTGGAAGCCACGGGAGCGGCAGAGGAGCTATTGTATAAATGGGTTCGTAAGGGTCGCCTGCAGCCAGCCATGTTCCCTAACCTTGGCTATCCATGTGATAACTGTGGTCATCTGACAACAACCGGTAAACTTTGTGCAAAATGCCAGGATGAATTAAAGGCAGACTTACGTACATTTGAAGCAGCTAAGGAATTCCGCGACAGTGTAGAGCAGCGTGATCGTGTAACCTATCACTCAGAGCGTAAACGTTAATTACTCCAAGTGTGTTAATTTTAAACAAAATTAGCACACTTTTTTCTATGTGAAAACTTAACATTATGTGAGACAATCCGAAATAATAGTAAGATAGGATTTAGAGATGGGGGGTATTGAAATGAAAATTACATCTTATGGAGTTAATGCAGTAAACGCCTATAAAAACCAAGTACGCAATGCAAAATCAAATACAAACAAGGCATCTTTCGCCGATAAAATTGAAATTTCAAAGGCTGCGCAGGAAATGCAGGGTGTTTCAACATACAGCACAGAGCGAGCAAACCATGTTCAACAGTTGAAAAAGGATATCGCTTCTGGGGAATACAAAGTAGACGCTCGTAAAGTGGCAGAGGATATGCTGAAATATTATCGTTTCTAGGGAATAGCAGAAAGGGTGTATAACGATATGTCTGTAGAAGCAATTAGTTCTACACTAACAATGCTAGAGAGAATGCATAAAAGCTTACTCGAACTAGCCTTTAAAAAAACAGAAATTATTAAAAGTGGCGATATCGAAGCTTTAGACCAATTGCTCAAGGACGAGCAGGCGCATGTAGCAGCCATCGATAAGCTCGAGCAACAGCGTCAGAAACAGGTAACGGACTACCTTGAAGCAAAGGGACTTGCTTCAGCTGACAAAACAACTGTCGCAGATATCATCGAGGCTGCTGAACAACAAGCTGACAAAGCAACACTATCAGCAGTTCGCGAACGTTTAATGCAAATTATCAATGACCTACGAAAACAAAATGATTTAAATCAAAAACTCGTTTTCCAATCACTACAAATTGTTAACTTAACACTAGACGCCGTAAGACCTCGCACAGAGCAAATGAACTACTCTAGCAACGAGGTCCTCGGAACAAACAATATAGCTAAAAAATCATATTTCGATTCACAAGCATAACAAGGGAGGAAGAAACATGCGCTCAACATTTATGGGCTTAGAAGCTAGTAAACGTGGTCTCTTTGTACAACAAACAGCTTTATATACAACAGGACATAATATTTCTAATGCAAATACTTTAGGCTACTCTCGCCAACGAGTAAACATGCAAGCAACACCAGGCTTTCCAACGCCAGGTTTGAATTCTCCTTATTTTCCTGGTCATCTTGGGACAGGTGTAGAAGCAGGTTCAATTCAACGTATTCGCGACGAATTTGTTGACAGACAATACCGTCAAGAAACGAATAAATTTGGTTATTGGGAATCTCGTTCAAATGCCATTTCACAAATGGAAGACATTATGGATGAGCCATCTCAATTTGGTTTAAACGCTGCATTAGAGCAATTTTGGAAAGGGCTAGAAGATGTTAGTACAAACCCTGAGAATTCATCATCTCGTAAAGTAGCTATTGAGCGCGCAGTGCATCTTGCAGAATCTTTTAACTATATGGATACGCAGCTAAAAACGATTCAAGGTAACTTAGGAAATGAAATTAATGTTGCTACAGATCGTGTTAACTCACTATTAAAGCAGATTGCAGCTATTAATAAACAAGTACAGGAAGTTGAACCAAATGGACTAGTACCAAATGATTTATATGATGCACGTGATGTGTTAATTGATGAGTTAAATAGTTATATGCCTGTATCAGTTGAACGTGTACCTTCTGGTGGAAATGCAAGTCAAGTAGCTGAGGGAAGTATAACAATTACCTTTAAACCGTATCCATCGGGTACACCAATTGAACTTGTGAATGGTAAAGACTATGTTGCAATGAATACAACAGGTACAAATGCAAGCAGTATCGATGGAAATGACTTGACAAATGTATTTAAACAAATCGATATTTCTGACTTAGGAGATCCACCAACAAAACCAGTCGCGGGTGGAGGGGTTAATAAAATTGAACATAATGAACTTGAACCAGGAAAAGGAAAGTTATTATCTTTAATTAATACGTACGGATATGAGTATAATGATGGCGGTACTATGCTCGTAAAAGGATATTACCCAGAAACTCTTGCAGATCTAAATAAATTAGCAAGTATTTTTGCTAATACATTTAATGCTGTACATAAAGGTGGCTATGATTTAACAGGTGTTCAAAATGGTTTAGACTTTTTTGAATCAGCTGATGGAACTGGCACAATCACTGCTAGTAATATTAAAGTGAACCAAGCCTTTACTGATGATTCTTCAAAGTTAGCTGCTTCTTCCGCAGCAAATGAAGAGGGAAATGGTAAGTGGGCTATTGAGTTAGCAAATTTACAATCAAAGGCGATTGGTGCAAGCGGATTGACGATTACAGTTGGTTCAAATACTGTAGTAGTTCCAGCAACAACCGAACATCTTGATGGAGCAACTTTCAACTCTTATTATCAAGGGATGATTGGGAAGTTAGGTACTGATGGTGAAGAGGCTTATCGATTAAATAAAACGTCTGAAACTTTATTATTATCCATCTCTAACAATCGAGATTCAATTAGTTCAGTATCTTTGGATGAAGAAATGACAAATATGATAACGTTCCAACAAGCTTATAATGCAAATGCTCGTATGATTACAGTTGTTGATGAAACTTTAGATAAAATCATTAATGGTATGGGCCGAGTAGGATTATAAAAAATTTAAAAGAAAGGGGACTTTACTGACATGCGCGTAACACAATCTATGTTATCCAATAACATGCTTCTAAACTTAAACCGTAGCTTTGGAAAAATGTCCAAGTTACAAGACCAAATTAACTCTGGTTCAAAAATTACTAGACCTTCAGATGACCCTGTAATTGCAGTTAAAGGAATGGGCTATCGTCGAGATTTAGGTAGAGTTGAACAATATACACGTAATATGAATGAAGTGAACAATTGGTTAGATACAACAGATGAATCTCTGAATCAAGTAGGAGAACAGATGAAGCGAGTTCGAGAACTAGTTATTCAGGCAGCGAACGATACAAATACTCCAGAGGAACGCGAAAAAATTAAAATGGAGATTGATCAAATCCGCAATCAAATTCAGGATGTGGGCAATACAAAAATTGCAGACCGTTATATTTTCAGTGGTACAAATACGCAACAGCCTTTATTTGAAAATGGTGTTATTGATCCGTCTAAAGTAAATTCAGAATCAGTTGGTATTGAGGTCTATGACGGAATTCAAATGAAAGTAAATACTCCAGGTGTAGATCTCTTCCAAAATGTTGATAAGATGATGGAGAAAATTTCGAATCTATTAGATCCCAATCGTGCTGGTGGCCCAGCTACAGGTGAAGAAATAGGTAATGCCCTCGGAGGAGTAGCCGAACATAGTACAGGGGACGACATTACAGCAATGCATAATAAAATATTAGAGGCTCAAGCAGATGTTGGTGCACGCCAAAATCGCGTAGAGTTAATGGAAAATCGTCTATCTATTCGCGAAATTAGTGTTACGAAGCAACTATCCAATAATGAGGATGTTGATTATGCGAAAGCAATTACAGAAATGGTGACAAGTGAATCGATTCACCAAGCTGCATTATCAGTCGGTGCTAAGATCATTCAACAAACACTAGTAGATTTTATAAGATAGTAATGTATGTAAAAATATCTAATTTTCAAAAGCGTTTGGACACTTTGTTCAGACGCTTTTCTTGAAAGGAGAGATACCAATGAGATTCCCACAAATTCAAATTAGGACAACAGATGCAAAATTAGACCTTAATATAGCAAAACCACAGCAAAATATTAAACAGCCAAAAGCTACGCAGCATATAGAACAACCAGCAGCCATTTTAGAAATCCATACTACAAGAGGTGTTTTGAAAATTGATTCATCACAGGCGAGGCGAGATATAGGAATGATAGGACCTCTTGAAGCCACAAAAAATGCTGCCGCAGAAGGGAAGCAAGCTGCCTTTAAAGGAACTGCGAGACGTGCGAGTGAGGGGCGCCAAATGATGATGTCTGCAGGAAAAGGGCAGGGACGTGCAACCATCCAAAACATTGCAAAGCAAAATCATGGTCCGCATCGTACTCCCTTTAACATTAAATTTGTTCCATCGATAGGTTCTGTAAAAATTGACTATACACCTGGCACGACAGACGTCAATATTCAGCGTAGGGCACCAATAATTGACGCTAAAGTGAACAAACCTATTCACGAATACACACCAGGAAAAGTAACTGGTACAATGGTACAAAGACCGAATGTTGATATTGATGTCATCATATAAAGGAGTGCAAGAGAGAATGAAAATAGATACAAAGTTTTTAGGGGAAATAGAAATAGAACAAACTGAAATTCTAACTTTTGAACAAGGATTATTAGGATTGGAAGAGGAAAGAAAATTTGTATTATTACCAATTGATGCTGATCTCCCTTTAGCAATACTTCAATCCATTGAGAAAAAGGATATAGGATTTGTTGTGGCTTTTCCCTTTGCCTTCAAAAAAGATTATAGTTTTGATATAAGTGAAGATGATCTTGAGAAACTAGAATTTGAAAAAGCAGAAGACGTACTAACATACGCTATTGTAACTATGAAGGAAACGCTCCAAGAATCGACAATGAATTTACTCGCACCATTAATTATTAATATGGATAAAAAAATCGGTAAGCAAATCGTTCTTCAAGATAATAAATCTCACCCACTCCGTTTCCCAATGAAGTCATTTGAAGGAAGTGCGAAATAATGCTAGTACTATCACGTAAAAAAGATGAGTCCATTATGATTGGTGATCAAATAGAAATAAAAATATTAGCTGTTGAGGGCGAACAAATAAAAATTGGAATAGTTGCACCAAAATCAGTAAAAGTCCACCGTTCAGAGGTATTTGAAGCTATTCAAGCACAGAACCGAGAGGCCCTTTCAACTACATCCAATTTTTTAAAGCAGATAAAGAAAAAATAAAATATTACTTAGATTTTCAAACTACAAAATAAGTACATAAAAAATAAAAAACTTTCTAAAAAACTATTAAACATTTCAAACAAGAAACGATATATAGATTGTAAGGGGCAGGAAGTATACATACTACCTAATCCGAAATTCCACAAGGATGTGGAATACAAAACAAACATTCAAGGAGGAATTCCAAATGAGAATTCAACACAACATTTCAGCTTTAAACACACACCGTAACCTTACTTTCAACAACACTCAAGCTTCTAAAAACCTTGAGAAATTATCTTCAGGTTACAAAATCAACCGCGCTGGTGACGATGCTGCTGGTTTAGCAATCTCTGAAAAAATGCGCGGACAAATCCGTGGTCTTGATATGGCTACTAAAAACGCTCAAGATTCAGTATCTTTAATCCAAACAGCTGAGGGCGCACTAAACGAAACGCACTCAATCCTTCAACGTATGCGTGAATTAGCAGTACAATCTGCTAATGACACTAACGTATCATCAGACCGTGAAGCATTACAATTAGAAATAAACTCTTTAGCTGAAGAAATTACACGTATTTCTACTGACACTGAGTTCAATACTCAAAAATTATTAACTGGTTCATTTGGTGGATTTGGAACTGGCCAAGATTTCAACGCTAAGTCTGCAACAACAAAAGTAGGCGGTAAAATCTTCCATATCGGTGCTAACTCTGGTCAATCAATTAAGTTATCTATCGGTAATATGTCTGCTACTGCTTTAGGTGTAAATGCAATTACAACTAAACCAGGTGAAGTTGCTAAAACTGCTAGCTATGGTACTGGTATTAACATCTCAACACAATCAGGTGCAGATAACTCTATTTCAATCATTGACAAAGCGCTTAGCCGTGTATCATTAACTCGTGCATCTTTAGGTGCTGTTCAAAACCGTTTAGAGCATACTATTAACAACTTAGGTGCAACTTCTGAAAACTTAACAGCTGCTGAATCTCGTATTCGTGATACAGATATGGCTAAAGAAATGATGGGCTTCACTAAGAACAATATCTTAATGCAAGCTGCTCAATCTATGTTAGCTCAAGCTAACCAACAGCCACAAGGTGTTCTTCAATTACTAGGCTAATTTAGCTTTAAACCTCTAGCGGAAGCTAGAGGTTTTTTTATTAATAAAAAATATTAAATACCGATATAAAAAAAGAGGTGAGAAAAGTGCACTATGATTTAGAAATATTAGAAACTAAAACTAGGGAAAGTACTTTAAAAATTAATAATTATTTTATACATAGTAAATATGACCCTATTAAAGAGGCAAATCAGCTAGCGGATAGATTATACAAACCACATCAAGCACATATATTGTTTGGGTATGGTTGTGGACACCTTTTACGAGCTATAGCTAAAGTCAGAAAATTTGATGAGATTATAATTTTAATAGAACCACTTTTGGAACATGAAAAAATAAAAATTGAAAATATACCATCAAATACTTTGATTTTTGGGAAAGATGTATTGGAAAATTTCGAGTTCTTTTTAGGCGAATTTACAGCAGATTATCGCGTTTCGTATAATGTTATTTGCTTGGCTAATTACGATAAATTGTTTGTATCAGAATATAAATTATTATTATCGAAGGTTAAAGATGTACAAATGAAAAATCAAGTGAATGATTATACTTCTATTTATTTTTCGAAAATGTGGCAGAAAAACTTTATAGAAAATATTTTTCATCTTTCTAAAGATCATAGTCTTAATGTTCTAGAGAATGCTTATAATCATCCAGTAGTAATTGCATCGGGTGGACCTTCTTTAAATAAACAACTAACAATACTTAAAGAAAATCGTGAGAAAATGATTTTAATAGCTGCAGGATCTACAATTAACTCCTTATTAAAGGAAGGAATTGAACCAGATTATGTTGTGTCAATTGATGGTGGAGTTCCTAATTATAATCATTTTAAGAACTTGAATTTGGAATCTGCAAAAATTATCTATACAATGCAAAGTCATCCAGGAGTTAGAAAAGCTTTTAGGAATAAAGGTTACGTAGTTGATTTAAAAGGGCACCCATTGTTATCAAAATATATGAAGGAACAACTAAATGTAAACCTCCCTCTATTTGAAGGTGGTGGTACCGTTGCCCACATTGCATTTTCTATTGCACAATATATATCAAGCGGTCCTATTGCTTTAATTGGCCAAGATTTAGCTTATACAAATAATGTTACACATGCTACTGCTAATTTACATACAAAAGAAATAAATGATCAGTATTTAAAACAAAAGAATGCATTTAAAACATTAGGCTTTGATGATAAAGAAGTTTGGACTTCTCCTGTTTTTTATTCAATGAAACTAGAATTCGAAGATTTAATTAAAATAAACTATCCTAAAAACAAGTTTTTCAATTGTACAGAAGGTGGATTAGTATTGAATGGATATGAGCAACTTGGATTTAAAGAATTCTGTGTTACATATTTACATGAACAAATTACTATCATACCTCCTACATCTAAGAAAGAACATTCTTTTAAAGCGATAAACTTTTTAAAAAAGGAAATAAAGTTATATGATGAATTGCAGTCTATTTTATTAACTGCCATAGGAACAGTAAAAAGTAATCCTTCTAACACAATATTTACACAAGGTGTTTTGAAAAAGTTAGATAAGCTTGATGCGAATATACATGACATAATTTATAAGTTACCAATTGAGAGTTTATTATCACCTATTACATTAAAAGTTATGAAAAATTACCTTCCGAAACTTAATGAAACAAAGGACGAAGAATTTCTACGTGTGAAAAATCAATCAATGGATTTTTATAAACATTTGATAGAGGCTACAAAATTAGCAAAACAATATACAACAGAAATAATAGATAAATATGTAGATAATGAGGAGACTTCAGATGAATAATATAGTAATTGAGGCAGTTGAAAGTTATAATGAATATCTTTCTAAAGTAGCAAATGGTTGCAATATTATCGCAGAATATTTGCGAGAAGATAATTTACAAATAGCATTAAAGTCCATTTTACAATTTTCGGAAGGTATGACATGGTTAACGGAAATTAGTGAGTTATTGAAGAAGAATGATATTCAAGTAGAATTGAATATCGAACAAATTCATGGATTTTTACATGAAATTAATAATGGATTAGAGATGCAGGACTATATTTTAGTAGCTGATATGTTTGAATATGAAATTGCTCCATTTTTTGACCATTTATCTCCTATTCAAGGAATAAATAATTAATGCAATGGGAAATTGAAGTGGCTAAAAATGGGGAGCAGACACTGAAACTGAACAATACATACATTTATAGTCGTTACAAGCCACGTGAGGATGCTTACCGTTGGATCGATGCAGAGTTTGATTTTACCAAAAAAAAATACTTACTGATCGGATTAGGATTAGGATACCATGTTGAACGTTTGAAAATGTTGGCAGGGGATAAAGAAATATACGTATTTTATTTTGAGGAAATAGAGAAATCATTTTTCAAATTTGAATCATTGGTTACTGATATTTCTGACTTGAAAATTGATGAAGAATGGCAAGTATTAATACCAAAGTGCTGGATAACAGCTTTGAATGGGCATCCATTAGAGCCATTTTTGGATGATATCAAAATGAAGCAACTAAGTTATAGAAATATGTCATTTTTATTAAGAGAAAACTTTGAAAAGAATATCGAACTTGGGGATTTAAAGAGATATAGTCCTGAAAAGAAAAAAAATGCAGCTATTGTTTCATCTGGTCCATCTTTAAATGAAACTATTTATTGGTTAAAACAAATAAAACAGGAAGTAGATATTTATTGTGTAGGATCAGCACTTAAAATACTAATGAAGCATGATATAGTACCGAAAGCTGTCGTTATATCGGATCCTAAAAAATCTATTTATGGTCAAATAGCTGGGAGTAAGTACAATGGTGTTTTGTTATATTTAAGTACTGCAAGTCATAATGCTGTTTTAGCTCATACAGGAGAACGTTTTTTGTTGTGTCAAAATGGATATATACCAGCAGAAAAAATTGCTAGAGAAAATAACCTTCAAATGTTTGATACTGGGGGATCTGTTGCTACGCTTGCTTTTAGCTTAGTAGAGAGCCTTCACTATGAATGTCTGGTATTTTTTGGACAAGATTTAGGGTTTAAAGGTAATAGAACACATGCTAATGAATCTACATCTGGAAGAAATGTTATAGAAAAATCATATTTCAAAACTGTAGTTTCAAATTCAAACCTTGATATATTTTCTACACCAAATTTGTTATCATATTTACGTTGGTTTCAAAAAAAAATCAAATACTCTGATTTGAAGGTTTACAATACTGCTTTAAATGGCGCAAAAATTGACGGTGCAACTTTAATAACAGAAAAAGAACTATATAATTTAGTAGGGAACCTATGATTTTCATAGGTTTTTCTTAATTTATCGTGTGAAATGTCGATACATTCAATATAATACATATAAGAAAGCCTAGATAGGAGTTATAGTAGTATGAGCATACTAAAAGATAAAACAGTGTTAGTTACAGGTGGAACGGGTTCATTTGGTAAAAAATTTACTAAAAAAGCACTAGAGCTTGGAGTTAAAAAAATTATTGTTTTTAGCCGGGATGAGCTTAAACAGTATGAAATGAAACAGGAGTTTCATGATAAACGTCTTCGCTTTTTTATAGGAGATGTGCGTGATAAAGAACGTCTGCATCGTGCATTTGATGGTGTTAATATAGTAATTCATGCCGCAGCAATGAAACATGTCGATGCATGTGAATACAATCCTTTCGAAGCAGTAAAAACGAATATTCACGGTGCTCAAAATATTATTGAAGCTGCAATAGATTGTGGAGTAGAAAAAGTAATTGCATTATCCACTGATAAAGCGTGTGCTCCAGTCAATTTATATGGTGCAACAAAGCTAGCATCTGACAAATTATTTGTAGCTGCAAACTCATATGTAGGAGATAAACCTACTAGATTTGCTGTTGTACGCTATGGCAATGTTGCTGGTAGTCGTGGAAGTGTCGTACCTTTCTTTAAAAAAGTTAAGGATACAGGTGTACTACCAATTACTGATGAGAGAATGACTCGCTTTTGGATTACATTGGAGCAAGGTGTGCAGTTCGTATTAGATAATTTAGAGCGTATGCATGGCGGAGAAATTTTTGTTCCGAAAATTCCAAGTATGAAAGTAACTGATCTAGCGAAAGCAATAGCACCTGAGTGTAAAATAGAAATTATCGGAATTCGCCCGGGTGAGAAACTTCACGAGGCGATGATTATGGAAGATGATGCAAGACATACAGTTGAGTATGATACATACTATGTTATTCAACCGGAATTTCCTTTCTGGTCATCGGAATTCTCAGAGAATAGTGAGGAACTACATGAGGGGTTTGAATATACAAGTGATAAGAATGAGGAATGGTTGTCAGTAGAGGAATTAAAGGTATTATCTGAAGAAATATAATGACTATTCTATATTTCCCTAGGTTTTAAAATTACTCTAAGGTAGTAAATTAGATTTTCAAATTCGTAAAAGTTGAATCTTTATTTCGATTTGGCGAAATTTAGAATTAATAATGGAGGAAATATTAAATGGGATACAAAAAAGCGACGGAAGACTTTATTACTATGGATTTAAGTGAAATGAGACCGAAAGGTTTTTTAAAGGTAGTTTTGGAAAGACAAATTAACAATATTAAGGCAGTTAATGAAAAAAGTGGTTGGAAAGAAAGGGTTAATTGCCCCATTTGTGGAAAAGACGATAGCAGTTTTCAATTTATGAAAAATGATTTTTCATTGCTGCAATGTAATAATTGTAAAACAGCCTTTTTTGATAAAATCCCTGTTAATACAGATGATTTGTACTCAGCCGAACACGCATTGAGTGATGCACAAAAAGCATATTTAGTAAACAAAGATTATCGTAAAGTACGATTTGCAAGTGAAAGAATTACTTTAATTGAATCGCTTTTACAAAAAAGTGTCTTGAATAAAAATATATTAGACGTTGGCTGTGGAACAGGTTGGTTTTTAGAATATGCAAAAGAGCAGGGAGCAAATTGTTTTGGTTTAGAGTTGGGCAAAGAGCTATCGAAATTTACTGAAGAGAGATTAAATATCCCTATTTGGAATTGCGAGTTGCCAGATTTAGAAACGGATGTTCGCTTTGATGTGATTACAATGTTTGATTTGATAGAACATGTAGTAGAGCCATTAAAATTAATTGAAAGTGCTAAAAAATTGCTAAATGACTCTGGTATTATCCTGATTTTCACACCACATTTTGATTCAGTTGCCATTCAGACAATGAAGGATAAATCAAATTTAATCATGCCAGCGGAACATTTATCGTATTTTACTAAAAATACACTTAATTTTATTGCAGAAAAAACAAACATGAAGGTAGAATATTTCGCAACTAAAGGTATAGATATAGGAGATTTAAAAAGTTTCTATGAATATGAAGGGCAACATCAAATAGCAGAAACAATGGAAAAGATGTATGATGTTTTACAACCTACAATTGATCATGCTGAGAATGGAAACCATTTAAGAGCAGTATTATCTAAATAGGCATGGTGAAATATAATGTTAGGTAATATTATTTCTTTGATTAAACGTTGGAATTGGACTAAAAAGGCAAATCGATTGGGACCTGATGTATTAGCCACTTACGTGCTGATGTATATACCAAGATTGCATAAAAAAATATGTAAAGAAAAATTTTCTTATTACGGAGAAGGAGCAGACTTTAGAATAGGTGCATATGCAATTAATTGTTCAAATATTAAACTAGGAAAAAATGTAGTAATTCGACCAAACTGTATGCTAATTGCTGGATCTTCAGGTCGTATAGTAATTGAGAATGATGTATTAATAGCTCCTGGGGTAAATATATTTGTTTCTAATCATTTATATGGGGATATAAATTTGCCTATTAATCAACAAGGATTCACAAAAGAGAAAGATGTTATTGTTAAAGAAGGAAGTTGGATAGGTGCAAACGCAATTATATTACCAGGTATTACTATCGGAAAGAATGCTGTAGTAGCAGCTGGTAGTGTAGTAAATAAAGATGTACCTGATTATACTGTTGTTGCTGGTGTACCAGCAAAAAAAATTAAAAAATATAATGAAGATTGAGGTGTATTATGTCTGTTAAAGTTATAGCTGAGATTGGTTGTAATCATAAAGGTGATATTAAAGTTGCAAAACAATTAATTAAAGAGGCAAAAAGATGTGGTGCAAATGTGGCGAAGTTTCAAAAAAGAAATAATAAAGAATTACTTTCTAAAGAACAATACAATGCGCCTCACCCAAATCCTTCCAATTCATATGGTATAACTTATGGTGAACATCGTGAATTTTTGGAGTTTACATTAGAACAACATATGGAATTGAAAGAATATTGCCATAAAATAGGAATTATATATAGTACATCTGTTTGGGATATAACATCTGCCAAAGAAATAAGTTCTTTAAATCCAGAATTTATTAAGATTCCATCAGCAATGAATAATCATTATGAATTATTAGCATGGCTTTGTGACAATTATAAAGGTGAGATTCATGTTTCTACTGGAATGACGAATTATCAAGAAATAGAATCTCTAATTAACTTTTTTATAGAAAAGAAACGAAATAAAAGTCTAGTTGTGTACAATTGTACATCGGGGTATCCAGTGCCGTTCGAAGATATTCGATTAAAGGAAATTTCCCGATTAAGAGAGAAATATTGTGAAGTTGTAAAAGCAATCGGCTTTTCAGGACATCATTTAGGTATTGCAGTAGATATAGCTGCTGTTACAATGGGGGCAGAATGGATTGAACGACATTTTACTCTTGATCGAACATGGAAAGGCACTGATCACGGTGCATCTTTAGAACCTAGAGATTTTAAGCAACTTGTTCAAGATATAAAAAATGTAGAACTTGCATTACAATACAAAAAAGAAGAAATTCTTGAAATAGAGCATGTCCAAAGAACTAAATTGAAATATAGAGGAGAGAAATAGTGAAAACTGTTGCTATTATTCCAGTTCGTGGTGGTAGTAAGTCGATACCTTTAAAAAATATTAAATTAATTAATGGACGACCTTTAGTTTACTGGACTATTGATGTAGCTGTAAATTGTAAATGGATTGATGAAGTGTATATTTCAACTGATAATGAAGAAATTCGAAACATAGTTTTAAATTATAATCAAGATAATTATGAGAAATTGAATATAATTGATCGCTCAGTAGAAACAGCTTCAGACACTGCTTCAACTGAATCAGTCATGATAGAATTTGCAAAGAATGTATCTAGTGATACAGTTGTTCTTTTACAAGCAACGAGTCCGTTGACAAAAACGCAACATTTAGATGAGGCATTTCAGAAATATTTTGATGAGAAACTAGATAGTTTATTGACAGTAGTAAACCAAAAGCGCTTTATATGGACGAAAGATGGGCAACCAATTAATTATAGTCCGACTTCTCGTCCAAGACGTCAAGACTTTGAAGGATATTTGGTTGAAAATGGTGCGTTTTATATTACAAAAACAGACCTGTTACTTGAATCACAAAGTAGATTATCAGGTAATATAGGTGTTTATGAAATGCCTGAAGAAACTTATTTTGAACTAGATGAGCCTTCAGATTGGCTAATTGTTGAAAAATTACTACAAGTGAGTAAGAAAAAAACAAGTAAGTCTAATAAAATTAAACTATTTGCAACAGATTGTGATGGTGTGCTAACGGATGCTGGTATGTATTATACAGATGCTGGCGATGTTATGAAAAAATTTAATACAAAAGATGGTATGGGTTTTTTTTTATTAAAAGAACAAGGAATTATTACAGTTATTTTAACAGGAGAAAACTCAAAAATCGTTGCAAAAAGAGCAGAAAAATTACAAATAGATGAAGTTTATTTAGGATGTAAAGATAAATTGACTGCAATGGAAGAGCTACTAAAAAAATATCATTTGAAAATGGATGAAGTTGCCTATATTGGGGATGATTTAAATGATTTAGCACTCTTAAAACAAGTAGGTTATAGTTTTTCTGTTGCGGATGCTATAGAACGAGTAAAAAAAGAAGTACATTATGTGACTGAACGAAGAGGTGGACAAGGGGCTGTTAGAGAAGCTATCGAGCATCTACTAAATCGGGAGAAAGAGTAAATTAACTATGGATAGATATATAATACAAGTTAATCAAAGTTTATTAGAGGCAATGAAGAAAATTGAAGAAAATAAACAGGGATTTATTATCATATTAGAAGAACAAGTAGTAGTTGGGACAATTACTGATGGAGATATACGTAGAGCACTAATAGAAGGGAAAGACTTGACATCTAAAATTAAAGAAATTGTCAAGCCAACTTTTGAATACTTATCTATCACATCAACCTTTAATGAAGTTATAGAAAAATTTAAATCAGAAAGAATTGATTTTTTACCGATTGTTTGTGAGGGGTTTACTTTAAAAAATATTTTAACGAAAAATCAATTGCATGAATTATTGCTAGAAGGTAAAAAGTTAAATATTGCAGATGATTTCTTACGTTATGAGGGATTAGGGATGCATTCTTTTGAAATATTTAACCGTCCATGGGGATTTTATAAAACAGTTTTTTTAAGTGAATTTGTACAAGCAAAAATAATACAAGTATTCCCAAAACAACAACTGAGTTTACAATACCATAAAAAGCGTGAAGAACACTGGGTTATAATAAAAGGTCAAGGTATGATGACTATAGGCGAAAGTACAAGAGAAGTAATGGAAGGAGGATATATTTTTATTCCAAAAGGATGTAAACATAGGATAAAAAATACATCTGAAAAGAACCCGTTAATTATTTCAGAAGTACAACTGGGAACTTATTTTGGAGAGGATGATATTATAAGAATTGAAGATGATTATAATAGGGTGTAATAAATAGGGGATATAAGGAAAAATATTATGAGGTGGCTTTTATGCGAAATCATCAAATAAATGGTGAGTGTTATTTATGTAAAAATAAAAATCTTAAATTACGACATCCTAGAGTACGTGATAATAAAGATTTATCAGTCCTTGAATGTATGGATTGTGGGTTAGTTTTTCTAGAGTCATTTAGTCACATTTCTGATGAATTTTATGAGGAGTCAGGTATGCTAGACGGCAAAGTAAATTTAAGCATCTATCGAAAAAAGTCATATAAGGATGATTTACGAAGATGTGAGGATTTACGTGATAAAATGATAGGGAAAACTATTTTAGATTTTGGATGTGGGGCTGGAGGTTTTTTAAACCTCATGAAGCAATATGCTGATAAATGCGTTGGGATTGAATTAGATAATACTATAAGAAATTCTTTGAATGAAGAGGGAATAATTTGTTTTAAAAGTACCAAAGAAATCAAGGATAAATTTGATTTTATTACATTGTTCCATGTAGTTGAGCATTTAACGGATCCTATTGAAACACTAAAGGAACTAAGAGAATATTTAAATCCGAATGGAGTAATTATTATTGAGGTGCCAAATGCAGATGATGCTTTATTGACATTGTATAATTGTGAAGAATTCAAAGATTTTACATATTGGAGTTGCCATACTATTTTGTATAATAGTGCTACATTAAAGCTATTGTTAAATAAAAGTGGCTACAGTAATATTACTGTTAAACAATTTCAAAGATATCCCCTTTCAAATCATTTATATTGGTTAAGTCAGGGAATGCCTGGTGGTCACAACATTTACAGTTTATTGAATAATCAACTGTTAGAGAAAAATTATGAAGGTGTTTTAGCATCATTAGGAAAATGCGATACCATAATAGCAGAAATTATGATTAATTAAAGCAAATGAATAATTAACATTATTTAAATGGATTTAGAGAAAACTATATTTATCTTTGTGTAAATATTTTAAGGGGAAATAGATGAAGAAAAGACTATTTTTGTGTAATGGACCAACACAGGTACTAAATGTGTTAACAATAATAGAGGAAAGTAAATATCAAGATAAATATATTGACATCTTATGTATACATAGTACTTTTGTTAAGAGTGATTTACAACATCCCATTTCTAAAGCTATTTTAAACTTAGCCTCGTTACATTCATGGGAGAAGGTTATATATTTAGATAGTAATTATAATTTTAGTTACACAGAAGAATTTTGGTATAATTTATTTGGTGTAGATGAACTTCACGAAATATTTGTAGTAAGAAATCATGGTTTTATAAATAGCATCACAATTAACTTATATTCTAATGCAAAAATAATTGTTTACGGAGACTCGCTAGGAATATTCGATTCAATAATAATTGATGAATCTTTTTCTAATGTAAGGATAGATGAAGTCAGATTAATAATCCCGATGTTTTCTACTACACGATTACCTGTTATCCTAAACAAACTATCTATACATATAATACCAATTGAATATTTAAAAGAGGTTATTAAAAAAGTTGCTAATAATTTAAAGGAATTAGAATCTTTAGATTATTCATTGGAGTATAATTTTTATCTAACCTCATATTTTTCACAACTGGGCTGGTCTTCTTTTGAAGAAGAGATAGCTATATATAGTTCACACATAGAACAAATGTATTCTAAAAGCGATGTTATTTATCTAAAGCCTCATCCCAGAGATCATACTAAAATCGCTGACACGTTATATTTAGATTTAAAAGATAAAAATTATAATGTATTTTTCTTAAAGAGCGAATTACAAGGTTACCCTTTAGAGATATTTCCGGAAATATTAAAAGTAAATACAATTTCTATGGCGGCAAGTACTGCAAATATTGGAATTAAAGTATTATATCCTGATATAGCATTAAATTCTATAAATACAGAGGAAGTAAAAATTAATAGTGAATTAAAATATGTTTTAGATAATAATCTGCTGTATGCTATAACTGAATTACCTAAAGACAATTACCTTGTGAATACTACAAATACTTTTCAAGAAAGATATGAAAGACATAGTATGAAAGTAGATAAGATATTAAAAGAATTTTATCAAAAATATAATTTAAATAAGAGAGATGTTTATTTTTATGGTTCAGGTAGCTATTTATATGAACATCAGTTTGTGGAAAAAATAAACAAACTTGGAGTTAAACTTTTAAAAGGCATACTAGATAGTTCAAAAGAAAAAGAAGGAACTCCATTTTTTGAATATAAAGTATACCATAGATCAATCATAGAGAAATTTATAATAGAAAATAAAAAACCATATATATTAATTACCTCAAGCTATTATGAAGAAATAGCTAATTATCTAACGTCTATAGGTTTAGTTGAAAATGAAGATTATTTTAATTTATATTTTTCTATACATCGTATAAATTAACACTTTTCTATTCAAAAGCATGGGGTTTTTAAGATATCACGGTGAAAGAAGAGAGAAAATATGAAAATCATATTATTCGGTGCAAGTCTTGGCGGTCAAAACTTCATAAAAAATTATGGGAATCAGTATCAAATTTTAGCTATTGCAGACAATAACGAGGCGATACAAGGGGAATTTCTAGAGGATATTCTTATTATTAGCCCAAGTCAAATTATTGAATATGATTTTGAAAAAGTTATTGTAGCAAGTATGTACGTAAATTCAATTTCAAAACAGCTTTTAAATTTAGGGATTTCAAAAGACAAAATAGAATATGCTTCAAAAATTTCAATGAAGCATGTAGGAGCCCCTTTTGAAAATCAGGATATTTTAAAGAAAGCTAACCAATTTATCGTTTCATTGACAGAAATATTAGATGGGATTCCTCATTATTTTACTTTCGGAACTTTGCTTGGGATTGCTCGTGATGGGCGTTTGATTCCTTGGGACGATGATATAGATCTTGCAATTTTTGAAGAAGACATCGAAAAAATAAAAGAACGATTATTAGAAAATGTTGAGAAGCTTGAGGATATTTTAACAATCGAAATGTATTCAAGAGAACATCATAATGGAGATGTAATCGCCATCATGATAGATTGCTATAATAATGATGAAAAACTATTTAATATTAGTTTAGATACGATATTTATAGAAGGCGATAACGCAAGACAAGATTTAAACGACACGCCGCTACATTATTTTATTGGAAAAGATGAAATCTTGTTTGAAAATATTAAAATTAATGTACCTAAAAATTATTTGGACTATTTAACTTACACATATGGAGATTGGCGTACAGTAAGGAAAGATACAAGCTTTGCAGATAATACACTCTCTTTTAAAGAGCCTGAATTAAGAAGCTCAAATGTGTATTTTTATAAAAAATAGTTCTTGAAAGAGCATTGAATTTAGTGTCCATGCTCTTTTTATTATACTAAAAATTATGCTCCTAGTAGTCGATAATAATTACATTAGTATTCATTCATCTTTAAGTGGAGGAAAATATGAGAAATATAGGAATATTATTAGCTGGTGGAATTGGTAGTCGTTTTAAAAGTAATATACCGAAACAGTATATGAAGTTGAATGGGCAAGAAATAATTTCATATTCTATTAATGCTTTTAAGCAGTCTCAGAAATTAAATAAATTTATAGTGGTTGTTGGTGAAAGAGAGTATGAAGAAGGACTAATTGAAAATAAATATGACGTTGAGTGTATTACTGGTGGGGATACAAGAAATGCCTCGTTAAATAAGGCGTTAGCGCATATTCAAAAACATTATCCAAAATGTGAAAAAGTTTTTATTCATGAGGCAGCAAGACCTTTTATTACTTCAGAAAATATTGATACATATATAGATTTATTAGATGATGGGGATGCAGTTATTACTGCTTCTCCGATTACAGATAGCCTTGGGTTTGGAAACAATTCTTATGTAAATAGAGAAGACTATTGTTTAATACAGGCTCCTGAATGCTTTTGGTTTAAAACTTTAAAGGAGCATTTTGATCCTAAAAGTATTATTACAGGTACAGTGCATCAATTACCAGAAACAGCTAGAGTGATTAAATTTGAAGGACTAAGATATAATTTGAAAATAACTTATCCGGAAGATTTATTTATGGCGGAACAATTCATTAAAATTAAGTATTATCAAGATGTGAAAAATTTGAATATTGGTAATGGAGATGGAAAAAAATATTTTATTTTTGGTGGCAATGGAGGAATAGGTAGAGCATTTATTCAACATTTAAAAGAAAAAAATATTCCGTATAAAGCACCATCAAGTCAAGAATTAAATTTAGTCGATATTACTATTGAAAAGTTAGATAGTTATTTAGGGGACTATGTACCAGATGTAATTATTAATACTGCTGGGGCATATGCAAACGACAGTGAAGGAATTTTAGAAAACTATGATTTAATTATGGATGTCAACTTAAAATCAAATTTAGTGTTATTAGAATATGCAAAACGAATCCAAAAAAGAGTGAACATTGTTTTAATTTCATCATCTTCTTCTACAAAGGGTAGAAAAAATTTAACGGTTTATTCCGCATCAAAAGTTGCTTTAAATTCTATTGTAGAAAGTTTAGCTGAAGAATTGAAAAAGCAAGGAATAATAGTAAATGTTTTAATTCCAGAAAAGGTAAATACACCACTAATTGGTCGTTTACATAACGGAAATATAAATAAAGAGGAATTACTAAATGCTGAAGATGTAGCCAAAGCTATTTTACACTATTCAACTTGTGAGGAATATGGTCAATTAGTACATTTAAGAAAAGGAATGTGTTGAATATGTATGAATTAATTGCTTTTGACTTAGATGGTACGTTAACAGAGCACAGAACACAAATAAGCGAAATAAATTACGAACTACTTGAAAGGATTAAAGAAAAATATAAAATAGTCATAGTTGGGGCAGGTACATGCGATAGAATTATCAAACAATTAAGAGAGTTCCCGATTGATGTAATAGGTAATTACGGAATGCAAACATCTATTATAGTTAATAAAGAGCGTATCAATAAAAAGGCTTGTATTGAAATTGATAAAGCTGATATTAAAGAAAGAATAAAAATAATTAGAAGTAGTACGGGATATGTAGATATTGTAGGGGAATCTATTGAATTTCATGAATCAGGAGTCATTACATTTCCTTTATTAGGGACGAAAGCAAATATTAAAGATAAGGTTGCTTTCGATCCCCAAAGAAAGAAAAGAAAAAAAATATATGCCTTTGTTAAAGACTATTTCCCAGAGTATACAGTTGTAATTGGAGGAAGCTCATCTTTTGATATAATGCCAAAAGAATATGATAAATATAAAGCATTGGTTAAGTATGCTAGTGATCTTAATATTAGCACTGATAAAATACTGTATGTAGGCGATGATTTTTCAGAGGGCGGAAATGATGAACCAATTTATAAGTCTGAAATAGAATGTATTGAGATTGAGAGTTATCAAATATTAAAAGAGAAACTGCATTTTTTATTATAAAATAAGATAAGATAAGTGAAGTGAAGTGAATGAATAAAGTTATTTTTATCACAGGTGCCACTCGTGGCATAGGCTATGCAACAGCTAAACAAGCAGCAATGCAACAATGGACAATATTATTAAACGGACGTGATGAATCTCTTCTAGCAAAATTGAAAGAAGAGTTTGAGGTTTATGGATCAACTGTTCATACACTAAACTATGATGTAAGTGATGTAGATGCAATAAAAAAAGCATTTATATGGATTAAAAAAAACATAGGGAAGCTAGATGCAGTTGTAAATAATGCTGGAATTATGGAAGATTCATTACTAGGTATGATGTTACCAGAACAACTTCAAAAAACATTAGATGTTAACACTAGCGCTGCAATATATCATATGCAATATGCGTCAAGATTAATGGCTAAACAAAAAAGTGGCTCTATTATAAATGTTAGCTCTATAATGGGGCGCTTTGGTAATGCTGGGCAAGTAGCTTATAGTGCGAGTAAGGCAGCACTAAATGGTGCTACATATGCCGCAGCAAAAGAGTTAGCACCATTAAATATTCGTGTCAATGCAGTTGCTCCTGGATTTATTGAAACTGACTTAATAAGTAATTATTCTAAACAAGTAAAAGAAGAAACCATTTCTCAAATTAAAATGGGGCGTCCTGGAAAAGCTGAAGAGGTGGCAAATGTCATACTTTTTTTAGCTTCATCTGCTTCTTCTTATGTAACAGGACAAGTAATTGGAGTTGATGGAGGCATGGTGATTTAGCCATGTCTTTTTCTTTTACGAGGAATCAATTAAAAAAAAGCGGAAATTGACGATATAATCTATATAAAAAATTAGGTAGGGATAAACATGGATAATGAACAAAGATTACGTGCAATTTTCTCAGAATGTTTAGGTATTAACGAAGCTCAAATAAATGATGAGCTAACATATAGCTCTATTCCAGAGTGGGACTCTATTGCCCATATGGCGTTAGTTTCAGAAATTGATGATCAATTTGATACAATGCTTGATACCGATGATGTACTTGATATGAGTACATTTGCAAAGGCAAAGGAAATTTTAATGAAATATGATGTGAAATTTTAGTTTAAAAGAGATTGCCTTTCCAAGCTAGATACAGCGGGTTTATAATATTTTGTTGAAAAAATATTACTAACACACATGAGAAATAGTTCTAAATTAGAGGTCTACAATTCTATGAGGATTGTGGGCTTCTTTATTATATTAACTGCTTTCTATCGTATAATTAATATGAATTATGTTTCCTAACCTTCGAATAATAAAAAAATATTAAAGGTTTACGGTACAATTACTATAAGAAAGGGTTCTGACGAACAAATGAAAATGTTTCCTTAGTCTAAGCTTATTCTTTAAAACTTTTTAAATTTTTTATTAGCTTCTATGGATATGATGATTTGCATTATCCATTTAGATGTTTAGAGTAGCGGCTAAAAAAATCAAGAGTTACATAAATGTGAGAGTACATTTCTATTACTTTGAGAATTTTTTATTAGTAAGGATGCTATACAAACGCCGCTGTGAGATTCAAAAAATGGAATAGGATTATATAAAAAAACTATAAATATTGTTTAGGAGTGAGTGAAATGTCTTTCTTTCATTTAGAAAGAAATCAACTAGCTGTTATAACAGAAAAAAAGCAATACAATTACAATGAAATACCATTGATTGAATTTACTCATTCAAAAAAGCAACTAATTTTAATTTTATGTCGCAACACTATTGATATATTAGCTGCCTACATTTCGGGTCTTAATAGTGGACATACTGTCATGTTATTAGCTGCAGATATTCATGAGAAATTATTTGAGGATATTATAAATAAATATAAACCTTATTGGATTGTAGGCTTAGAAGAGTATGAAGGGTATACATTTAATTCAAATAAATTAGTTAGAGAAGGTGATTTTGATGTAACAATTAATACAGAATTAGCCATATTATTAAGTACATCTGGTACAACAGGAAGCCAAAAATTTGTTAGATTGTCCTATGATAATATTCGTTCGAATGCACATGCCATTATTGATTATTTAGAGATTAGTAATCATGATTGTGCAGTAATGAACTTACCTTTATCATACTCTTATGGTATGTCGATTGTGAATAGTCATTTGTTAGCAGGATCCTCTATTCTATTAACTGATACCAGTGTGATGGAAAAGTCATTTTGGGAGCTTGTAAAGGAGCATAAAGTGACCTCACTAGCTGGCGTCCCGTTTACCTATCAAATGTTACATCGTATTGGTTTTATGAAAATGGACCTGCCATATTTAAAGGTGTTAACACAGGCTGGTGGTCGATTGAGTGAAAAATTGGTTAAAGCATTTGGTGAGTATGCACGGCAGCATGATAAACGCTTTTACATTATGTATGGGCAAACAGAAGCAGCACCAAGAATTAGCTACATTCCCTATGATAAAGTGCTCGATAAGACAGGCACTATTGGTATTGCAATCCCTGGTGGTCAACTTTCAATTGAAGGAGAATTAAATGAATTAGTGTATCGTGGGGCCAATGTAATGATGGGTTATGCAGAAAGTTTAGAGGATTTGGCAAAGGGTGATGAGATGCATGGGGTGCTTCATACAGGTGATACAGTCACAAAAGATGAGGAGGGTTTTTTTACGATTACAGGGCGTATTAAACGCTTTATAAAACTATTTGGACTACGCATCAATTTAGATGAGGTGGAGAAAAAATTAGAATCCGTAATCCATATACCTTTAGCTTGTACAGGTTCTGACGATAAATTAATTGTAGCCATTGAGCAACCGGATAAGGTGGAGAAGGTGAGGTCGGCGATTGAACTTCTTTTTAAGTTGCATAAATCAGCCTTTACAGTCATCATCATGGAAGAAATTCCTCGGCTTGCTAATGGCAAGATAGACTATACAACATTGAAGGAGCGCTGTTTATGACGGTCCCTTATCATTTAGCACAGGCTATTAAAGAGCAGCAATTATTAGGGAAATTAAATGAGTTAACGGCATGGCATGTGGAAAATTGTGAACCATATAAAGAGATGCTAAGAAAAGGTAGCATGCCTTTGGAAGTAAGGCAAATAGATGAAGTTCCATACTTACCTGTACAATTATTCAAGCTCATGGATTTAAAATCGATCCCACAAGAGGATATTATAAAAATATTAAAATCAAGTGGTACTACAGGACAACAGGTGTCAAAAATTTATTTAGATAAGGACACATCTATTGCTCAAACTAAAGCATTAGTGGAAGTAATGAAGCCAATATTAGGTAATAAGCGTTTGCCGATGATTATTTTAGACACTAAATCTGTGTTAAAGGATAGAAAATCATTTAGTGCACGTGGTGCTGGAATATTAGGGTTTTCAAATTTTGGACGTAAGCATTTTTATGCATTAAATGATGATATGTCTTTAGATGTAGAAGGATTACAAGCGTATTTGAAAGAATATGAAGGACAGTGTATTTTGTTGTTTGGTTTTACATTTATGATTTGGCAGTATATATATAAAGAAACACGTGATAAAGGAATAAAGCTTGATTTTGGTGATAGTATTTTGATACATGGCGGTGGCTGGAAAAAGCTCAAAGATGAGATGGTTGATGCAAAAACTTTTAATCGTTTATTAAAGGAACAGCTCAGTATTCAAAATGTACATAATTATTACGGAATGGTGGAACAGGTTGGTTCGATTTTTTTAGAATGTAGTGAAGGGCATTTACATGCACCTAGCTATGCCGATGTAATTATTCGGAATCCAATTACCTTTGAAACTTTAAAGAACGGTCAACAAGGATTAATCCAAGTTGTGAGTGAACTGCCTAAAAGCTATCCAGGACATTCTCTCTTGACAGAGGATTTAGGGACAATTCATGGGATTGATGATTGCAGTTGTGGATGGAAAGGAAAATACTTTTCAGTAGCAGGAAGGATACCAAAGGCTGAATTAAGGGGCTGTAGCGATACATATCAAGGAGGTGTGCAAAAATGAAAATGTTTTGGCCTCCTCATAAACAATTTACGAGAGCATTGTCAGAATTAGTTGAAGTACCGACAAATGTTCCATTTTGCGAGCAGGTATTTTTATTCACTCAAGTGTTATCAAAACGCTTTGTGCGTATACGAAAGCAACCAGAAATAGTTGCATTAGGCTATTGGTTACGCAAAGCGAATATTAAACAAATGAAAGTTGATTTTGATACAAAACGTGGAGATTCAATTGTACTTGCAAGAGGTACAGTCTTTCATATTGCCCCTTCAAATGTAGATACAATATTTGTCTATTCATGGATGCTTTCAATGCTTGCAGGAAATCGTAACATTATACGTATTTCTAGTAAAGACCAAAATGGATTAAATACATTGTTGCAAATTATTTTAGATGAGTTAACCAAACCAGAGTTTGAAGCAATCGCAAATCAAACAATTATTTGCACTTATGGGCATGAAGAAAAGGCAACTGAGCAAATTAGTTCTGTTTGTCATACGCGTGTTATTTGGGGTGGCGATTTGACAGTAAAGGAAATTCGTCAAGTACCGTTAGCTCCTCTAGCAAATGAATTAACATTCCCAGATCGTTTTTCATTATCCGCAATGAATAGTGAGGCAATTGTTTCTTTAAATGAAAGTGCATTAGTAGCATTGGCAAATCAGTTTTATAATGATGTATTTTGGTTTGACCAAATGGCTTGTTCTTCGCCCCGCCTTATTATTTGGACAGGAAATCAACAGGATGAGGCTAAAGCTTGTTTTTGGTCAGCGTTTGAAACAGTTATTCAAAGTAAACAATATGAGCTACTTGCTGCAACACAAGTTTTGAAATATACAACTGCGTTGCAACTGGCAGCTGAAGAGCAGGTTAAGTATATAAAAAATGATATATATTATTCACGTGTACAGTTACAGCAAATTGAAGCAAATGTACGTGAAGTGCATTGTGGCGGAGGCTTATTTTATGAGTATGATGTTACTAAGTTAATTGAGGCTAGTCCGATTATTCATGATAAAGACCAAACACTTGCATATTTCGGAATAGAACAACAAGAATTACAAACTTTTATTAAAGCAATTTCATCCCGTGGATTGGATCGAATTGTCCCAATAGGACAAGCACTTGATTTTGATGGTACTTGGGATGGTCAAAGCTTTTTAACTTCATTCACGAGGAAAGTGGTGATGAAATGAAGTGGATTAATATTGAAGAAAAACATTTACAGAAAATTTTGGAGTGGCGTACGACTGAGGAAATTACTCGCTTTATGTATACTGATATTGAATATAATCTAGATAATCAAAAGAAATGGTTCAAAAGAATTCAAGCGGATGAAAACGGTCGATACTGGTTAATAGAATATAAAAGCGAAATAATAGGTTTTGTTTCAATTACCGATATTCAATGGGTACATAAGCGAGGTACGTGGAATTTTTATATTGGTAATATGAAATATGCAATGCTTGCAGGCTTCTTAGGGGCGTATGTATATAATTATGCTTTTTTAGAGTTAGGTTTAGAAAAATTATCTGGAGAGGTCATGGATATAAATGAGGGTGTAAAAAAGATACATATTAAGCAAGGAGCAAGAGAGGTAGGGGTACTGGAGCATCATATTTATAAAAATGGAACTTGGCATGATGTGTTTTTGTTTGAAATGACGAAAAGAAATTGGGAAGTAGTAGGAGCTAAATATCATAAATATATAGCTGAGGTGCAAAAATGAAAATAATTGCAATTATCCAAGCAAGAATGGGCTCATCCCGTCTACCAGGAAAAGTTTTGAAACCATTAGGGAATGTTGATGTTTTAACATATAACATTGAGCGTTGTAGAGCTATAAAAGGTATTGATGAAGTAATTGTGGCTACATCAACATTATCTCAAGATGATTCCATTGTAACTTGGTGTGAAGAGCATCAAGTTGCATATTTCCGAGGATCAGAGGGTGATGTGTTAGATCGTTATGTTCAGTGTGCTAAATTCTATAAACCAGATTATGTGATGCGGGTTACATCAGATTGCCCTTTTGTTGATTATGAAATGGCTTCTGAAATGGTAGAATTAATGATTAAAGAGAGAAAAGACATTGTATTTATTAAGGGGCAATTACCACGTGGATTAGCTGTTGAAATTATCTCTTATGAAGCATTATTACACATTAACGAGGTAGGACAAGAACCTCGTCATCGTGAACATGTGACCTATTATGCATATGAGTTTATAGAAGAATTTACTTATGCTACATATGATGTACCTGAAAATCGAAATGTACCAAACCTTCGTATTACATTGGATACAAAGGAGGATCTGATTATGATCACTGAGGTTGTTAAATATTTTAATGATCCACTTGTTTCAAGTGTAGATGTCATTAAATTTTTGAAAGAACATCCGGAAATTTCTGAAATCAATGCTCATATTGAGCAAAAGCCGGTGATTTAGATGAATATTATTATCCGAACAGATGCTTCAATATCCATTGGCAGTGGTCATGTAATGCGGTGTTTGACAATTGCTAAAAATCTTCAAAGAATAGGTTGTCAGATTTCATTTTGGATGGAGCCTTTAGAGGGAAATTTAATTTCATTTGTACAAAAGCAAGGCTTCAATAATATTGCAGGACCTAAAATGGCTGATATATATATTATAGATCATTATGAGTTAGGGTTAGAATGGGAACAATCTATTAGACAATTTACGAAGAAAATAGTGGTTATTGATGATTTAGCCCGACAACATGATTGTGATTTATTATTAGATCAAAATATTATCCCTAATTTTCCCATTCGGTATAATGGGAAAGTGCCCGAGCAATGCAAAAAATTACTTGGACCCCAGTACTTAATTATTCGAGATGAATTTATAAAGCAACGCCAACAATTAAGACAGCGAAATAATGAGATTAATCGTTTGTTAATTTTTATGGGTGGTAGCGATCCCACAAATGAAATGATGAAGATTTTTAGTGCACTAGATGCCTTTAATTTTAAACATATTGATGTAGTTGTAGGGAATAGCAATCCATTAAAAAAACAAATTGAGCAAATATGTGTTGAGCGAAAGTATTATTTCCATTGTCAAATTGAATATATGGCATTGTTAATGCAATTGGCAGATTTTGCGATTGGAGCAGGAGGTAGTACTCTTTGGGAGCGCTGTTATGTTGGACTTCCTTCAAGTTCAACAATTGTTGCAGGCAATCAAAGAGAGACGACTTCATACGCTGAACAATTAGGTGTTACGATTAATTTAGGCTGGCACGAGACAGTAACTGCTGAAACATATCGACAATTATTAGCGAATGTCCAAGTAGAAAATATGAGTCGAAAAGGGTTAGAGCTTACAGCCAACAAGCAACCAAATGAATGGTTACAAGAAATATTGGAGTTGATATCATGATAAAAATAGGACATAAAGAAATCAGCAGAAATGCAAAACCATTTATTATCGCAGAAATGTCTGGCAATCATAATCAATCATTAGAACGAGCATTGCATTTAGTAGATTTAGCGGCAGAGGCAGGTGTAGATGCATTAAAGCTTCAAACGTATACACCAGATACAATTACATTGGATGTACATACTGGAGAGTTTTATATTCAAGATGATGAAAACCTTTGGAAGGGAAATTCTCTCTATAATTTATACAAAGAAGCTTACACTCCATGGGAATGGCATGATGCTATTTTTAATCGTGCCAAAGAACATGGCCTACTAGCTTTTAGTTCACCTTTTGATGAAACAGCTGTTGATTTTTTAGAAACTTTAAACGTACCTGCTTATAAAATTGCTTCCTTTGAAAATGTGGATATACCTTTGATACGAAAAGTTGCTCGCACTGGAAAACCTATGATTATTTCAACTGGCATGGCCACAGCAGGAGAGCTTGACGAAGCAGTTCGTGCTGCGAGAAATGAAGGAAATCAACAAATTGTACTTTTAAAATGTACAAGTACTTACCCTGCTACTCCAGTAAACTCAAATATAGCTACCATTCCTCATATGCGAGAATTGTTTGGAACTGAGATCGGTTTATCAGATCATACGATGGGAGTTGGGGTATCTGTAGCAGCTGTAACACTTGGTGCAACTGTAATTGAAAAGCACTTTACAACTTCTCGTGCAGACGGCGGTGTCGATTCTGCTTTTTCAATGGAGCCCCATGAGCTAAAAATGCTAGTTAAAGAAACAGAGCGTGCTTGGCAAAGCATAGGACAAGTACAATATGGGCCAACTGATGCTGAAAAAGATTCTACAAAATTTAGACGCTCTTTGTATATAGGGGAAGACTTAAAAGCAGGGGACCGATTAACCAATGAAAATGTGAGGAATGTACGACCTGGCTTAGGATTGCCGCCAAAATACTATGATTTAATCATTGGCAAGCGCATTAAGCACGATGTAAAAAAAGGAACGCCTTTAAGTTGGGAGTTATTACTATGATTAAGCGCAATGAATTCCTGTCCTACGGTCGCCAATCTATAGATGAAGAAGATATCCGAACGGTAATTGAAACATTGCGTTCACCATTTTTAACACAAGGACCTAAAATAAAAGAGTTTGAACAAGCGATCGCTGATTATGTTGGTGCTCAATATGCAGTTGCTTTTTGTAATGGAACTGCAGCACTCCATGCAGCCTGTTATACAGCTGGAATAGGAGAAGGAGATGAAGTCATTACATCGCCTATTACCTTTGCGGCTAGTGCGAATTGTGTACGTTATATGGGAGGAACTGTTGTTTTTGCTGATATTGATGCCAAAACATACAATATTGACCCAGCCGAGATAAGAAAAAAAATAACACACAATACTAAAGCTATCATTCCAGTTGATTTTACAGGCCAACCTGCCGATATGGACGCTATCATGGAGATTGCACATGCACATAACTTAGTTGTTATTGAGGATGGTGCTCATTCTTTAGGTGCTGAATATAAAGGAAAAAAAGTTGGCACACAAGCAGACATGACCATGTTTAGTTTTCATCCAGTTAAACCGATTACAACAGCCGAGGGCGGTATAATTGTTACAAACAATGAAGATTATTATCACAAATTGAAATTATTCCGTAGCCATGGTATCGAACATACTGAATATTCAACTGAACAAGGGGATTGGTATTATGAAATGACGGACCTTGGCTATAATTATCGAATGACAGATTTACAAGCAGCGCTTGGCCTATCCCAAATTACAAAAATTGATTCGTTTATTCAACAACGCCGCGAAATCGCAGCATTTTATACTGAGGCATTTCAAAGCATGGATGGTATTGTTGTTCCGCACCAATTACAAGAAACAAATTCAGGCTGGCATTTGTATATGATTCAGCTTGAAAAAGGGTCTCGTAAGCAAATTTTTGAACAAATGAGAGCATTAAATATAGGGGTACATGTACATTATATTCCTGTTTATTGGCATCCTTATTACCAACAACTGGGCTATGAACGAGGATTATGTCCAATTGCTGAAAAGTGGTATGAAAATGTATTGACTTTACCTATTCACCCTACTATGAAAACAGAAGATTTAGCAATTATTGTGAAAAATATAAAAGAGTTAGTAAAAAATATTTAATTAAATAGTCATGCTAAAAGAAGAAAGTGTACACTTATTGATGGCTATTCTATTTTTAATAATTTTATTAATGTTTTTAACAATAAGGAATCAAATTATTTATAGCGGGAGCTAAAGGTATGAAATATTTAAATTTATGTATATGAGAAGAAGAGTAACTTTTAGTAAAAGTGATAGTTGTGGAACTTATCAAATCTAGAAAACGCTTTAAGATTAAAAAAATATAGTTTATTACTCCTGAATCTATTCTAATAGTCCAGGAGTTTTTTATTAAACAAGGAGCTTGCTCATTGTTTTGTCAAAAAACATGAAACATTAGAAAAACCTTCCGATAATAAAGTTAAGAAATGAAAGTTTAGGAGGTTGAATTACATGCGTATCGCATCGCAAGGGCAGTCGGTTGACATAGTTACTGTACCAATAAATTCAAAAGCAATGAGTGTGCAGGAAAATATGACGCCTAATGTTTCAATGGAAACAATCTCTAAATCTAAGATTGAAAAGTCAAATAATACTGGGGAAGAACAGGAAATTTCAAAAGATATATTACAACAGGCGGTAGATGTTGTGAATGAATTTTTGGAAATTAATCATAGTTCCTCCAAATTTGTTTATCATGAGGGTTTGGAACGTTATTATGTAACAATCGTAAATCGTGATACTGATGAAGTAGTAAAAGAAATTCCACCCAAAAGATTATTAGATGCATTTTATGAGATGCAAAAAATGGTAGGAATGATAGTAGACGAAAAAATTTAAAGGAAAATAGGAGGATAAAAAATGGTTTCAAGGATTGGTGGATTAGCATCAGGGATGGATATTGATAGTCTAGTAGAGAAATTGATGCAAGCAGAAAGAATGCCATTGAATAAAGCATTTCAAAGAAAACAAACATTAGAATGGCAACGTGACGCGTATCGAAATGTGAATGTAGCTACACAGAAACTTAATAAATTTTTAGAGGAAAAGATGTGGTTACAGAGTCAAATGATGAAAAAAACCGCTACATCTTCTAATGAAAACCTAGCAACTGTTAAAGCTACAAATACAGCGACTGGTTCTCTCAATATTGAAAGTGTTTCACAATTAGCAACTTCAACTCAGATGATTGGTGAGCAAAAAGGTTATACAGGTACAACGAAATTATCAGCTTTGGTGGGGGAATCTGTTAAGTCAATAGAGATAAAATCAATCGATAAGAACGGTAATTTAGCAGAAAAGGCAAGTACAATTACCTTCGATCCTTCTAAAGATACAATTAATGATTTAGTAAAAAAAATCAATCAGAGTAATGCCGGTGTTACTGCATTATTTGAAAATGGACAACTTTCATTAACTGCAAATAATACAGGTAGTGTAAAAAGTGGTAGCGGGGAGATTGTCTTTGGACAAGGAAAAGAACTATTTGATGCATTAGGGATGGATAACGCAACTCTTATATCTGGTAAAAATGCGATTCTAAAAGTTAATGGTATTTCGATGGAGCGTTCATCAAATACAATTACGATTTCTGGCTATGAGGTATCACTTAAGTCAACATTCAATGCTAAAGCAGGAGCAGCTGATCGTGTAGCAGCAACACTTATAGAATTGAATAATGCGAAAGATGCACAGCCAATTTTAGAAGCTGATAGAGATAAAAAGCTTGGAGAATACAATACTTATTATAATGATACGTATAAAATAGAGCACGAGCGTATTTTTGGGAAAAATAATTTAACAGTAGATCAACAAGGGAAATTTGATAAGTTTTCAGATGTAGGAAAGGTTGCTCTCCTAAATTCTACTGATTTGAATGATTTACAATCTTTGAGCATCGATTATACAGATGCAGACAGTATTAAAACATCGATTAACAATTCAAGCTTAACAGATGAACAAAAGGCAAAACTATTAAGACTATCTGCAGATGACTTAAAATCTTTACAAAGTACAGATGGAGGGGCATTACTCGACCGAGCACATCAAATAGATTTTGAAAACTCCTATAAATCTTTAGATAAGACTTTTTTGAGTAACCTGTCTGCAGACGATATAACATTTTTATCTGAAATCAAAGGTAAGGATAATAGTGAAATAGATCAAATTTTAGCAGGAAAAGATGATGCTATTAAGAATAAATTCGAAAAGATGGATAGAGTTGATTTAGCCCGTTTAGCGGATTTAAGTGGATCCTTAGAAGATTTTAAACAATTTAGTGTAGTTGAGAAAACTAATAATGACAATCTAGCAGCATATAAAACAGCAGAAAATGATGTTCAGTCTGGTCTGAAACGTATTGCGGAGGCTCAAAAATCTTATGATAATGCAAAGGCTGCAGAGAGTAGCACAGCAGGTGATACTTCTCCTACTGTAGCTCCAGTTAATTTAACCTCTACTACTGATACTAAAAGCATAAAAGATAGTATTCAAGAGTTTGTAAAAACTTATAATGAAATGCTCGATACGCTGAATGGTCTATTAAAAGAGAAGAAATATCGTGATTATCCACCATTGACAAAAGAACAACGTGAAGATATGTCTGAAAGCGAGCAAAAGTTGTGGGATGAAAAAGCTAAAAGCGGTTTATTACGTAGCGATTCTTTAATTCGCGATGGTTTAGCGAAGATGCGCTCGCAATTCGTATCGTCTGTCAAAGGATTGGGTGATGATACAATTGATTCTTTAGCTGAAATTGGGATTACAACATCTAAGATACTATCAGATGGTGGAAAGCTAGTAATAGATGACAAGAAACTTGATGCTGCATTGGAAAAAGATCCTGATCAAGTTATTCAAATGTTTACTAATCAAGGTAGCCTAACTACTATAACTGATGAAAAAGGTAGAAAAGTAACTCAAGATTCACGGGGTATTACGAAACGTCTAAGAGATGAAATAGCTGCTTTAACAAAAAGTATTGAGAAGAAGGCTGGTAAGGAAGGAAAAACAGATCAAACTTATAGTTTAGGTAAATTAATTATACAATCTGATGATCGTATTTCTAAATTACAAGCTAAACTAGTAGATATAGAAGCACGTTATTGGAGACAATTCACAGCCATGGAACAAGCCATTAATAAAGCAAATCAGCAATCAGGTATGTTCATGCAAGGTGGGGGCTTTTAATAAAGGTAGGGGAATAATATGCAGCCAATAGATCAACTATTACAGGCGTCAGCTAGTTTATTTAAGCATTTGGGTGAAATTCCTAAAGGTGAAGATCGTGATGAATATATCGACACAATCAATAGCATGTTGGACAAACGTGGATTGATTGTTGATGGGTTAATGAAAGATGGATTTCAATTCGATGAACAAAATCGCATTCATCGTACGTTGTTTGAACTAGATAGTGGCATTAAAGAACGATTGGCTGCCGTAATGAGCGCAGTTAAACAAGACATGGCAAACCTACAAAAAACGAAAAAAAGTGAAGAGCAATATTTCAATCCTTACTCGAATGTTCGTGTGATGGATGGCATGTATTATGACAAAAAAAATTAATCGTTTATCTTCATTCATCGTGGCAGTAGTTGCTAGCTGATGTAGATAATGCTTTGGCAGATGTCATGGATTTTAAAAGGAGTGAATTGTGATCTTACAATTCAAAAACCAGACAAAATTACGTTGAGACGTAAATAGCTTTTCTTCGGAAAATGGTTTAAACTAGTAAATAAGTAACCTTTCAAAGGAGTTGTCCTTTATTGGCAGCAAATTTAACAGCACAAAACGCGTATAAACAAAATAGTGTGACTACAGCTTCACCTGGCGAATTGACATTAATGCTTTATAATGGATGCTTAAAATTCTTGCATAAGGCGAAACAAGCTATCCAAGATAAAAATATTCAAGAGAAAAATACAAACATTCAAAAAGCTCAGGCGATTATTAGTGAACTGATGTCTACACTCAATATGGATATTGAGATTTCGAAACAAATGCTACCTCTTTATGAATATATGAATCATCGTTTAGTAGAAGCCAACATTCAAAATGATGTAGCCATTATTGAGGAAGTGGAAGGATTTGTGACGGAATTTCGCGATACGTGGAAGGAAGTAATTCGCATTAATCGACAACAGCAATTTGGTCAGGGAAACAGCGGACAAATTTAGACACAATTAGAGATCATCGAAAGAGATGGTCTCTTTTTTGTTAAACCGTTATGATCATGAAATAGTCATAAATTAGGCTATTCAACGGTAAAATATGTTACTTATTCCCTGTGGCTGTTAGTTGGGCATCATGGCATAATCAAAGCAATAAACATGTTTAAAAGAGTACTGGGGTGGGAATATGATCTTTAAGCGTCAAGAAGGTTTCCGATTTAAATTTAAGGAGCCTATTCAAATAACTTTTGCTATTTATGAGAATGGGAAGGTCAATCATGGACAAACGGCTATGGCTGACTTGTTGGATATAAGCCCACGTGGATTAAAGATGTTTACGGAAGTGGATTTAGGTATAAACCCTCCTCCATTAGATATCTATTTTGTGCTTGATACACAAGAAGTTCGCGCTTATGGAGAAGTGATTTGGAGTCGTCCATTTGGGAGCGGCAAGCAATACGGCATCTATTTCAATAATCAAGGACCTGTGGAAGATTTGATTGTTGAAGAACTAAAGCTTCGACGAAAAAAGGAAGCAGCAGAAGCGAAAAAACAAAATAATAATTTATAAAAATTTTTGTAAAAAAAAGAATGATTTTAGAGGAATTTCACACACTTGTGTAGAAATAGATAGTATAGCAGTTATAAAGGAGGAGTTTACATGTTAAACTTTAACATTCGTGGTGAAAATATTGAGGTAACTCCAGCTATTCGAGAGTATGTTGAGAACAAAATCGATAAAGTTGAACGCTATTTTAACGAAGATGTTAATGCCAACGCTAATGTCAATTTAAAGGTTTACAATGACAAACAAACTAAAGTGGAAGTTACTATTCCAATGAAGAATCTAACTCTTCGTGCTGAAGAGCGTCATAATGATATGTATGCTGCTGTTGATCTAATTGTTGATAAATTAGAGCGTCAGATCCGCAAGCATAAAACAAAAGTAAACCGTAAATTCCGCGAGCGTGAAGGTGCAGGCCTTTATTTTGCTACTACTCAAGCAGCCGCTGATGCTGTGTCAGAGGAAGAAGAATACTCAATTGTTCGTACAAAGCAATTTGATTTAAAACCTATGGATCAAGAAGAGGCAGTTCTACAAATGAATATGCTTGGACATGATTTCTATGTCTTTACAGATGCTGAATCGAACGGCACAAATATTGTATATAAACGTAAAGATGGAAAATATGGCTTAATTGAAACAACTTAAAACTTCATGATGACGAAGGCTCTCGCGATGGCGAGGGCCTTTTTTTGGTATGACAATCATATGTAGCCGGGGTGACAGTTTGCATGAAACTGTTACACAATGGTAAAATGAAAGTTGAATCTATATAGGAAGTGAAAAACATTCATGGCAAACCTATTAAATAAATTATTTGATTTCAATAAACGTGAGCTAAAAAAATTAGAAAAAATCGCTGACCAAGTTGAGCGTTTCGCTTCTCAAATGGAACAGCTTTCAGATGATCAACTACAAGCGAAAACAGATGAATTTAAAAAGCGCTATGCTGAGGGTGAGCATTTAGAGTCGATTCGTGCCGAAGCGTTTGCTGTTTGTCGAGAAGCGGCAAAACGTGTATTAGAGATGTACCCATTCCGCGTTCAAATCATGGGGGCAGCCGCTCTTGATGAGGGGAATATTGCGGAGATGAAAACCGGGGAAGGTAAAACTTTAACAGCGACAATGGCTGTTTATTTAAATGCCATCACTGGTAAAGGTGTACATGTTGTAACAGTCAACGAATACCTAGCGAGTCGTGATGCTGCTGAAATGGGACAACTTTATAATTTCTTAGGCTTATCTGTTGGGCTTAATTTAAATAGCCTTTCAAAAGATGAAAAACGTACTGCTTATGAGGCAGATATTACGTATAGTACAAACAATGAGCTAGGATTTGACTACTTACGTGATAACATGGTGCTTTACAAAGAGGAACGTGTACAACGTCCATTGCACTATGCTGTCATTGATGAGGTGGACTCGATCTTAATTGATGAAGCTCGTACGCCATTAATTATTTCGGGTCAAGCTGGGAAATCAGCACAGCTTTATAAACAGTCTAATGCGTTTGTGCGTATGTTAAATGCGGAAACGGATTATACGTATGAAGAATCCACAAAAGGTGTTACGTTAACAGATGCAGGTGTGGAAAAGGCAGAAAAAGCATTTGGCATCGATAATCTATTTGATTTGACACATGTTCGTTTAAATCATGCGATCAATCAATCATTAAAGGCGCATGTAAGTATGCATAACGATGTCGATTATGTTGTGCAGGATGGCGAAATTGTGATCGTTGATGGCTTTACTGGTCGTTTGATGAAGGGTCGTCGTTATTCTGATGGCTTACACCAAGCAATTGAAGCTAAAGAAGGCGTTGAGATTCAAAATGAATCGATGACTATGGCGACAATTACCTTCCAAAACTACTTCCGTATGTATCAAAAGCTTGCAGGGATGACAGGTACAGCGAAAACAGAGGAAGAGGAATTCCGTAATATTTACAATATGAATGTTGTAGCTATTCCGACGAATAAACCGATTGCTCGTGATGATCGTGCTGACTTGATTTTTGCAACGATGGAAGGGAAATATAAAGCAGTTGCTGCTGATATCGCAGAGCGTCATAGAGCTGGTCAACCTGTTCTTGTTGGTACAGTTGCTATTGAAACGTCTGAGATTATTTCTAAACTATTGGATAAACATAAAATTCCTCATAATGTATTAAATGCGAAAAATCATGAACGTGAAGCTGAAATCATTGCGAACGCTGGTACAAAGGGTGCAGTGACAATTGCAACTAACATGGCTGGACGAGGTACAGATATTAAACCTGGCGAAGGAGTACTCGAAATTGGCGGTTTAGCGGTAATCGGTACAGAGCGACATGAATCACGTCGTATTGATAATCAGCTTCGTGGACGTTCTGGTCGTCAAGGGAATCCTGGGGTTACACAATTCTACCTATCCTTAGAGGATGATTTAATGCGTCGTTTTGGCTCTGATAATATGAAGTCGATGATGATGCGCTTAGGTATGGATGATTCTCAGCCATTGCAATCTAAAGTTGTGTCGAGAGCTGTAGAATCAGCGCAGAAACGTGTCGAGGGTAATAACTTTGATGCGCGTAAACGCTTATTACAATATGACGATGTACTACGTCAGCAGCGTGAGATTATTTATAAAGAGCGTTATGATGTACTAGAAACAGAAAATATGCGTGTACTTGTTGAGTCTATGATTCAAGAAACAATTGATAATGTTGTTAGCCTGTATACTCAAGGTGAACAGAAGGATTGGAACCTAAAGGCTATTGAAGACTTTGTAGCGGCTAATCTTTTAGAGGAAGGTCAACTTAAAGTATCTGATTTCCAAGGCAAGTCTGCTGAAGATATTAATCAGCTAATCTCTGATGCTGTTCATGTTCGTTATGATGAAAAAGAGGCAGAACTGACACCAGAGCGTATGCGTGAGTTTGAAAAGGTTATTTTATTACGATCAATCGATACAAAATGGATTGATCATATTGATGCAATGGATCAACTACGTCAAGGTATCCATCTGCGTGCTTATGGTCAAAACGATCCACTTCGTGAATATCAACAAGAAGGCTTTGCGATGTTTGAGGATATGGTAGCCTCTATTCGCGAGGATGTTGCGAAATATGCGATGAAAGCAGAAATCCGCAATAATCTGGAGCGTGAAGAGGTGGCAAAGGGGCAGGCTGTTAATCCAAAAGAAGAAGGTGGCTCTGCGCCGAAAAAGCAACCAGTACGTAAAGCTGAAAACATTGGCCGTAATGATTTATGTCCATGTGGTAGCGGCAAGAAATTTAAAAACTGTCATGGCACAGCTCAATAATATCTAGGTGAAAAAATCATTTTAACTACGTGTTAAAATGATTTTTTCTTTTTAAATTTCTCAAAAATGAAGAAATTTTAGTATAAAAAGTCAGAATTTATAGACAATTGAAAAATATGGGTATACAATAGCTGTAATAATAGGTATATAGTACAAGTCATTTATCCTATTATTATCCTGAATTTTTGATGGTGATACTAAGTCTTAAGGAGGATCGGAATTTTCAAGCAATCTTACTCATTGAAAATAGCGGGAATGTACGCATAATTGTATATTCCTTTTTATTTTGACTGGAAGCAACATAAAATGTATAAAGGGGGACTATAGATGCATAAAAAAGATATTATGAATAGTGAAACAATGATGTATATGCCTGTGTATGATTCCTTTGGAAATTTATGTACGCAGGTGTATGAGAAAAATAATGAGTATATATCTACGTTACCACCAACGAAATTATTGGACTTTAATCTGCGTTATTTTGGTTCTAGTTTAAGAGGAGCGTTCGATGGTTCGAAAATGATCCTAGGCAAGCTTAATAAAAATCCTATCGTCGTGCACGAACGTTGTAATATTTTATGGTTCCCTAGTAGGTCTCCTTTACATCCTGACTGTATCTGGTTCGCTGTTCATCATATAGATGACTATGTCGCTGTGGATAAAAAGAGGACCAAGGTTACTTTTATGAATGGCAAGGAATTTATTGTGGATGTCAGTGTCAACGCGCTAGAGTCTCGGATTCAAAGAGCTTTTTTATTAAAATATAGACTAGAGAAACGAACAAAATATTTACTTGTTCAGTATGACCGTGTGAAAGTATTTCAACGTCTTGCCAAGAATATGTTTGAGGACGAGACGCAGGATAGTTGACTTAATTCCACAAAACATCTGCTAGATAGTATGTTTTCGTTTCTAAAAACGTTATAATAAAAAGATACGGAGCTTTATGATTAAAGTGTTAGCTCCATGACTAATGTTCGGAGGATTTAACGATGATTGAATTAGCAGATGTACGCAATGTGTTAGACACTACAGCCAAAAAATTGGCGGACTTTAGGGGGTCTCTTTGACTTAGAGAACAAAGAGGCACGTATTCAGGAGCTAGATGAAATGATGCTAGAGCCAGGCTTTTGGGATGATCAGCAAGGTGCTCAGGTGATTATCAATGAAGGAAATGGCTTAAAAGCTATTGTCAATGAATATAAAGATTTAGTGGAAACACATGAAAATTTAGATATGACACTGGAACTTTTGCGTGAAGAACCAGACGAAGAATTACAAGAAGAACTAGGCAAAGAACTAGCAGAATTCCAACAAAAGATGGCTGATTTTGAGCTTCAATTACTGCTAAGTGGCCCATACGATCAAAACAATGCCATTTTAGAGCTGCATCCTGGTGCTGGTGGTACGGAGTCACAGGACTGGGGTTCAATGCTATTACGTATGTATACACGATGGGCTGAGAAGCGTGGATTTAAAGTGGAAACAGTGGACTATCTACCAGGAGATGAAGCTGGGATTAAATCTGTAACATTGTCGATTAAAGGTCACAATGCTTTCGGTTATTTACAAGCGGAAAAGGGTGTGCATCGTCTAGTACGTATTTCTCCATTTGATTCGTCTGGCCGCCGTCATACGTCCTTCGTTTCCTGTGATGTTATGCCAGAGTTTGACGACAATATAGAAATCGATATTCGTACAGAGGATTTAAAAATTGATACGTATCGTGCAACAGGTGCAGGTGGTCAGCATATTAATACGACAGATTCTGCAGTCCGTATTACGCATATTCCTACTGGTACGATCGTACAATGTCAAGCTGAGCGCTCCCAGATTAAAAACCGTGAAAAAGCGATGACGATGTTAAAAGGGAAGCTATATCAATTAGAACTTGATAAACAGCAGGCACAATTAGATGAAATACGCGGTGAGCAAAAAGAAATAGGCTGGGGCTCCCAAATTCGTTCGTATGTCTTCCACCCATACTCGATGGTGAAAGATCATCGTACAAATGAAGAAACAGGTAATGTGGGTGCTGTGATGGATGGCGACTTAGATCCATTTATTAATGCCTATTTACGTTCAAAAATAAATTAATACCCAGATTCCCCAAGAGTGAGATGCTCTTGGGGAATTTTTGTTAAAAGGGTGGATGATAGGGTGCATCTTGGCTCAGCTGTTTTCGTTCATTCATGTAATATTTATACAGCATAGATGCGTTAAGAAATTGTTTACTAATGGAAGCATAACGAATAGGTATTTCGATTTGTTTATCATTTTTTAACGTTACAATACACCCCAATTCACTAGGTGTAATATTAATAATTGCATGAAGCCCTATCCATATATTGTGAATGGAGCTGGGTGAATAAGTTGGCAGAAAAATACAGGGATAACCATAATCAAAGGCCACGACGATTGGTAGCTTGTGTTGATTGCCGAAAAAACGTTTAGCCGATTGTTTTGCGGCTTCATAAGTTGATCCTAATGAGAGACAGGATTTTCGAAGGACATGCATCGGTTTGCGTGTAACAATCAGCTCATTATGCTTATCAATCACATGCGTGAAGACTTTGGAGTCATGCTGAATAGGTTGCAGCAAATAAGTATTGAATGAAATTAAGTAGCCGTTTACAAAGTTAGTTGTCATATAGGGAGTGCCTCCTTTTTTCTAGTGATAACGGTAGTGTAAAACAGAATATGACTTTCTTAAATTAAATGAAATAGTTGAAAATCGTTCAGAAAAGCACGAAATGCCTAGAGAATTTGCTCTAAATATCAATTGATTAATAGCTAATCCAAGATATTTTCGAATCGTAAGCATTGCTTTTTAAATTCAATTTTCATATAATTTAGAAAAGGATCGAGGTGAGATCGTTGGATAAATATTATTCGTATACAGATTTTCTGAAAGCCGTTGGTCAGTCGAAAAAAGTTGATGAGGCAGAGAAATTATTAAACGAGATTTATTTAGATTTATTTTTAAATCGTATCCAGCGTATGCATCGGCAAGAGCAGCTCATGGTTCTGATAGATAGAGCACTCGATGAAAAAGATGAAAACGCATTTTATCAATACGCATCCGAACTAACTTCCTTACACCAAACAGAAGATGAATCATATTGACGAACCCGCTCTCCATATCTATTGGAGAGTGGGATTTTTTTGCTTTTGAAAATAGTTGCAGAGGATGTGAAGATTGTATGTTTTGGTTAGAAGAAGTGATCTTGCTTATAGAATGGGGAAAGTCATTTAAAAAGTTTGAGACGCTGTTTATTAAAAAGTGAGAGTCGCTCCAAAGGAAAGTGACCCTGCTCATAAAAGAAGGAGAGACGCTCTAAAAGTACAGACCCCGGCTCCTGAGAGAGTGTGAGCTGCACATAAAGCAAAACAGGAAATCCCATCCATCGATGAAGCTTGAAAACCTAATAAAACGGCTATTATAAGAGTAACAAGTTAAATTGACTGTATTGTTATGTAATAAAAATTTTAGAGATGAAAAAAAATTTTACAAACATTCGTTCGTTAAATGTTCGAAATTTTAATATTGCTATGCTAAAATATATGTACAAATTGGAAGAAAGGACGGGGACATGAGTGCAAACATTTGATTTACAAGCGCCATATCAGCCTAACGGGGATCAGCCACAGGCCATTGCGGAATTAGTGGAGGGTGTGAAAGCAGGCAAACGTCATCAAACATTGCTTGGTGCTACTGGAACAGGTAAGACGTTTACCATTTCGAATGTCATCCAGCAAGTCAAAAAACCAACACTAATTATGGCACACAATAAAACACTAGCTGGCCAGTTGTATAGTGAATTTAAAGAGTTCTTCCCAAATAACGCCGTTGAATATTTTGTCAGCTACTATGATTACTACCAACCAGAAGCTTATGTACCGCAGACAGATACCTATATAGAAAAAGACTCTAGCATTAACGATGAAATTGATAAGCTGCGTCACTCTGCTACTTCTGCATTGTTTGAGCGTGAGGATGTCATTATTATTGCATCTGTGTCCTGTATCTATGGTTTAGGTTCTCCCGAAGAATATCGAGAAATGGTTGTTTCCATTCGTACGGGTATGGAAATTGAACGTAATCAGCTACTGCGCAAGCTTGTAGACGTTCAGTATGAGCGAAATGATGTTAGTTTTACTCGCGGAACATTTCGGGTACGTGGAGATGTAGTGGAAATCTTCCCAGCCTCTCGTGATGAGCATTGTATTCGTGTGGAATTTTTTGGGGATGAAATCGATCGCATTCGTGAGGTAGATGCACTAACGGGAGAGATTTTATCGGATCGAGAGCATGTTGCTATTTTCCCTGCATCTCACTTCGTTACACGAGAAGAGAAAATGCGTAAAGCGATTGAAAACATTGAAAAAGAATTAGAGGAACGACTTGCATTATTACGTGCAGAAGATAAATTACTAGAGGCACAGCGTTTAGAACAGCGTACACGCTATGATTTAGAGATGATGCGTGAAATGGGCTTTTGCTCTGGGATTGAAAACTATTCACGTCATTTAACATTGCGTGAAGCAGGTGCTACTCCATATACTTTGTTAGATTATTTCCCCGAAGACTTTTTACTTGTGGTTGATGAAAGTCACGTAACACTTCCACAGGTTCGAGGAATGTACAATGGTGACCAAGCACGTAAAGGAGTGCTCGTAGAACATGGCTTCCGATTGCCATCTGCTCTAGATAACCGTCCATTACGTTTTGAAGAGTATGAAAACCGCGTACATCAAGCGATTTATGTATCAGCCACACCAGGTCCTTATGAACTGGAGCATACACCAGAAATGGTAGAGCAAATTATCCGACCAACTGGATTATTAGATCCATTAATTGATGTACGTCCTATCGAAGGGCAAATCGATAATTTAATTGATGAAATACAAGATCGAATTGCGCGTGATGAGCGAGTTTTAGTGACAACGCTAACGAAGAAAATGTCTGAGGATTTATCGGCCTACTTGAAGGAAATGGGCTTAAAAGTAGAATACCTACATTCAGAAATTAAGACACTAGAGCGTATTGAAATTATCCGTGAGCTACGCAAAGGAACGTATGATGTGCTAATTGGTATTAATTTATTGCGTGAAGGTCTTGATATTCCTGAAGTGTCCCTTGTGGCCATTTTAGATGCTGATAAAGAAGGATTTTTACGTTCAGAGCGTTCATTGATTCAAACCATTGGTCGTGCTGCTCGTAACGCGAATGGTCATGTCATTATGTATGCAGACCATGTAACAGACTCGATGAAAAAGGCAATTGATGAAACGAAACGTCGTCGTGCGTTACAAATGGCTTATAACGAGGAGCATGGCATAACACCTCAAACGATCATTAAGAAAATCCCAGATGTGATTCGCGCAACACAAGTAGCAGAAGAAGAGGAATCCTATGTAACAAAGGCCACGAAAGGCAAAAAGCTGACAAAGGCGGAAAGAGAACAGCTCTTGACTTCTCTAGAAGTCGAAATGAAGGAAGCAGCAAAAGCGCTTGACTTTGAACGTGCGGCTGAATTACGAGATACAATATTTGAATTGAAGGTAGAAGGGTGAATGACTTGTGAAAAATACTGAAATCGTCGTGCAAGGTGCACGTGCTCATAATTTAAAAAATATTAATGTCACAATTCCGCGTGACCAATTAGTCGTTTTAACAGGATTATCGGGCTCCGGAAAGTCTTCTTTAGCATTTGACACAATTTATGCGGAGGGCCAGCGTCGTTACGTTGAGTCCCTTTCCGCCTATGCCCGTCAATTTCTTGGACAAATGGATAAGCCAGATGTCGATGCGATAGAAGGTTTATCGCCTGCTATTTCCATTGATCAAAAAACGACAAGTCGTAACCCACGATCTACTGTCGGTACGGTAACGGAAATCTATGATTACCTACGTTTACTTTATGCCCGCATTGGTAAACCTATCTGTCCAAATCATGGTATAGAAATCACTTCCCAAACAATTGAGCAAATGGTGGATCGTTTATTAACCTATTCTGAGAGAACTAAGATGCAGCTCCTTGCACCAATGGTTTCTGGACGTAAGGGTACCCATGTTAAACTGCTAGAAGATTTAAAAAAGCAGGGGTTTGTTCGTGTACGAATTGATGGAGAATTGCGTGATTTAGATGATGCTATCGAACTTGATAAAAATAAAAAGCATTCCATCGAAGTAGTAGTGGACCGTGTTGTTATGAAGGAAGGGATTGCTGCTCGTCTGAGTGATTCTTTAGAAACGGCTTTACGTCTAGCAGATGGACGTGTGCTTGTCGATGTGATGGAACATGAAGAGTTACTATTTAGTGAGCATCATGCCTGCCCATTATGTGGTTTTTCTATTGGTGAGTTAGAGCCTCGTATGTTTTCATTTAATAGTCCGTTTGGTGCTTGTCCAAGTTGTGATGGCTTAGGTTCAACACAAGAGGTGGATTTAGATTTAGTGGTGCCTGATTGGGATCGTTCCTTGTTAGAGCATGCCATTGCACCATGGGAGCCAACTAGTTCGCAGTACTACCCACAATTACTAAAAGCTGTATGTGATCATTACGATATTCCAATGGACGTGCCTGTGAAGGATTTGCCAAAGGAAAAGATGGATAAGGTTTTATATGGCTCTGGAAAAGACAAGATACACTTCCATTATGAAAATGAGTTTGGCAATGTGCGAGATCAAATGATTGAATTTGAAGGTGTAGTGCGCAATGTTGAGCGTCGTTTTAAAGAGACGACATCCGATTATGTTCGTGAGCAGATGGAAAAATATATGGCACAGCAGGCTTGTCCTTCATGTAAAGGGTATCGTTTAAAGCCTGAAACGCTAGCAGTGAAAGTAGCAGATAAACATATCGGTGAGGTTACACAATATTCGATTCAGGAAGCAGACACATTCTTCAAAGAGCTTGACCTCACTGAAAAGGATATGCAAATTGCTCGATTAGTTTTACGAGAAATCGAAGAACGATTGGGCTTCCTTGTGAATGTTGGTTTAGACTATTTAACATTGAGTCGTGCAGCAGGTACATTATCTGGTGGAGAGGCACAACGTATTCGCCTTGCTACGCAAATTGGTTCACGATTAACAGGAGTCCTCTATATTTTAGATGAGCCTTCGATTGGTTTGCACCAGCGTGATAATGATCGGCTGATAAGCACGTTACAAAATATGCGTGACATTGGGAATACGCTGATTGTGGTAGAGCATGATGAAGATACGATGCTTGCAGCAGATTATCTCATCGATGTAGGACCTGGAGCAGGCGTCCATGGCGGTCAAATTGTGGCAGCAGGTACACCAAAGGAAGTTATGAATAATGAAAAATCCTTAACTGGACAATATTTAAGTGGTAGAAAGTTTATTCCTTTACCAATTGAAAGACGCCAACCAAATGGCCGAAAGCTCTCCATTAAAGGTGCCAAGGAAAATAATTTACGCAATGTTAAAGTAGATGTTCCATTAGGCTTATTTGTAGCAGTGACAGGTGTGTCTGGTTCAGGGAAATCTACACTGATTAATGAAATTTTATATAAATCTTTGGCACAGAAGCTGAATCGTTCAAAGGTTAAGCCTGGCGAGCATAAAGAAGTGACAGGTATCGATGAGCTTGAAAAAGTAATCGATATTGATCAATCGCCAATTGGTCGTACACCTCGTTCAAACCCAGCAACTTATACAGGTGTTTTTGATGATATTCGCGATGTTTTCGCAGCAACAAATGAAGCAAAGGTACGAGGCTATAAAAAAGGACGCTTTAGCTTTAATGTCAAGGGCGGTCGTTGTGAAGCATGTCGTGGTGACGGCATTATTAAAATTGAAATGCATTTCCTTCCAGATGTTTATGTACCATGTGAAGTATGTCACGGCAAACGTTATAACCGTGAAACACTTGAAGTGAAGTATAAAGATAAGAGTATTGCAGATATTCTCGATATGACAATTGAAAATGCAGTAGTGTTCTTTGAAAATATTCCAAAGATCCAGCGTAAGCTACAAACGATTGTTGATGTGGGGTTGGGTTATATGAAATTAGGGCAACCAGCCACAACCTTATCGGGCGGTGAGGCACAGCGTGTAAAACTAGCCTCTGAATTACATCGACGCTCCACAGGGAAATCTTTCTATATTTTAGATGAACCTACGACAGGATTACATGCCGATGATATTGCTCGTTTACTTGTTGTATTGCAGCGTCTTGTTGAAAACGGTGATTCGGTATTAGTTATTGAGCATAACTTGGATGTGATTAAAACAGCTGATTATATCATTGACTTAGGTCCAGAAGGCGGAGACAAAGGTGGTACTATTGTTGCAACTGGTACACCTGAAGAGGTAGTAGAAGTAGCAGGCTCCTATACAGGCAAATACTTAAAACCAATTCTGGAACGTGATCGTATGAGAATGGATGCATTGCTAGCAGAAGCTACTAAGTCTTAAGGGTTTTACATTCGAACGGAAATGATTAATCTGGATTGAAAGGTGATCTTAAATTGGGGAAAGTCGCTCAATCCAGATTGAAAATGATTCGAAATGTGAAGAACCCACTCAAACAGAGGCCGGAAGTGATCCAACTAATCTAAAAAACGAGCAATAAAATCTTCACAGGTAAAAGCCTGTCGATGTTGAAATGAAAAGACCCAATTTATTCAATTTTGCAGTGAAACTTTTCACATGATGAATCGTATAAATAGTATAACGAACTGAGGGAGGCTATTTATTTATGCAAAATGAACGTCAACGAATTTTAGAACTTGTAGAAAAAGGAACAATTTCGGCACAAGAGGCGATTACATTATTAGAAGCATTAGAGCAACCTGGCAAGTCTACTCAACATGTTATGAATGATGTGTCGAAAGAGACGCAATCCTTTTCAAATGAAAAAGAGCCATTATTTGAAGAAAAATCAAAAGATGGTGACAAGAAAAAAGATGATTTTATGAAATACTTCCAAGATGAAATGCAGGATTTTCGTAAGGATTTAACGCAAATCGGTTCTCTTTTTATGGATATGATGAATACGGCTGTTAAAAAGGTAAAGGAATTTGATGTAGCTTCTCCATTTGGAGATAAAATTGAATTTACCCATACAGAAGAAGTGGCTGCTGCCAATGTGGACAATATTATTGTTGAATTACCGAATGGTAACTTCTCATTGGAATCCAGTGAAGGAGAAACTATTCAGGTGATTTGCAAGGTAAAGGCACCTTTGATGAACGAAAGTGAAGAAGAAACTCGTAATCACTTCTTAGAGCAATTTGTTGTGAAAGAGGAAGCGCAATCACTTCGTATTTTGAGCCAATTAAAGCTTGTTCAAGTCAATGTGAAGGTGCTAGTACCAAAGGATAAACTTGAAAAATTATCTGTTCGTCTAATGAATGGTAGTGTTTCATTACAGGATACAGAATTTGAAGAATTAAAAGTGAAAACGTTAAACGGTGCCATTAAAGGTACGAAATTTAATTTTGGAAAAGCTGAAGTGGATTCTTCTAATGGTTCCATTGAATTAACGAATGTTCGAGGTAAGGATTTAGAGGCTGAAACATTGAATGGGCGTGTTTATTTGGATGGTGCATTGGATGAAGTTGAAGCTAAGTCTGTCAATGGACATGTAGTCGTAACAACATGCTCGACAAATTCTTCTAAAATTAAAGCTCAAACAGTTGCTGGAGCAGTGGAATTATATGTCCCACGAACAATTTCATTGAGCGGTAAAGTCGTAACGAATTTCGGTAAAGTGGATGTGGGTATCCAGGATGTTTCTAAAATGGAGTCACAAGATCAATTCTTATCCAAAGTAGTCCGTTTCGACAAAGAAGTTGAAAATGCGAATCGCCTATTTATAGAAGGTGAATCGAAAACTGGTGCTGTTTTAGTGCGCTACACAACAACAGATGAACAACAAATTTAACAGTAGAAGCATTCAAGGTAAAGCTTGAATGCTTTTTCTTTTCAAACAGGATTCGACCTAGCACATAGAGGCAAATCTTGTTTTATTTTTGTCATATTTTTAAGGATAATGGCAAGGAAAGAATGAAATAGAAGGAACTGCCACGGATTGAAATGAAACTGTAATAAAAAAACAGAAATAGAGTGCTATAATAGTAAAAGAAATACCTCTTACATAGATGAGAGTTTTAGGTGGTTTAATCATGATAGAAATGAAAAATGTGACAAAGAAATACCCAAACGGTGTTGTTGCGACAAATGGTATTTCCGTTAATATAAAGCAAGGCGAATTTGTGTATGTAGTTGGCCCAAGTGGGGCAGGGAAATCCACATTTATTAAATTGATGTACCGTGAAGAAAAAGCAACATCAGGACAAATAATTGTAAATGGTATTGATTTAGCAACTTTAAAGAATAAGAAGGTCCCTTTTTTGCGCCGTCAACTTGGTGTAGTTTTCCAAGATTTCAAATTGCTACCTCGTTTGAATGTCTATGAGAATGTAGCGTTTGCGCTTGAAGTAATAGAGGAAAAGCCAGATGAAATCCGACGTCGGGTTATGGAAGTGCTAGAACTAGTTGGATTGAAGCATAAAGCAAGAATGTTTCCAAATGAACTTTCAGGAGGAGAGCAGCAACGAGTATCGATTGCTCGTTCAATCGTCAATGTCCCAAAAGTGGTGATTGCAGATGAACCTACAGGGAATCTTGACCCTGAAACATCATGGGAAATTATGAATTTATTTGAGGAAATTAATGCACGTGGGACAACGATTGTAATGGCAACCCACAACCGTGAAATTGTAAATACGATTCGACGTCGTGTTATTGCAATTGAAGGCGGCTTAATTGTCCGTGATGAACACGGAGGTGAATACGGCTATGAAATTTAGTACAGTAAAGCGCCACTTCCGGGAAAGTATCAAATCACTTGGTCGAAATAGCTGGATGACCATTGCCTCTGTCAGTGCCGTTACCGTTACGCTCATTCTAGTAGGTGTTTTTGCGCTTATTATGATGAATTTAAATAAAGTAGCAACGGATTTAGAAAATGATGTCGAAATTAAAGTGTTAATTGATGAAACAGCAGATGAAGCTGCTGAAAAAGCACTCATCGAAAAAGTCAAAAAATTGCCTGGTGTCTCCGAGATGACGTATTCCACTAAGGAAGATGAGTTAACCAAGCTAGTAAAAGACTTCGGTGATGATTTTAAACTATTTGAACAAAGTAACCCTTTACGTAACGTTATTTATGTAAAAGCTGCTGATCCACAGCAAACAGCAAAAGTTGCGAAAACCATTGATAAATATGAGTATACATATGATGTAATGTATGGCGAAGGAAAAGTTGAAAAACTATTTAACTTCTTAAATATTAGTCGTAATGTAGGAATCGTACTTATTTTAGGGTTATTATTTACGGCAATTTTCTTAATTTCGAATACAATTCGTATAACGATTATAGCTCGACGTGATGAAATAGAAATTATGAAACTTGTAGGGGCTACAAATTCATTCGTGCGTATCCCATTCTTATTAGAAGGTATGTGGCTTGGAATTTTAGGTTCAATTATTCCGATTGCGGTTGTCACGACCCTTTACCACAATATATATAAAATTATTGCACCACGTTTACAAGGAGAGCTTGTTCAATTACTAGATTTTTCTCCACTTGTGTATCAGGTAAGCGGTCTTCTGTTACTCATTGGTGTACTGATCGGTATTTGGGGAAGTTTCATGTCAGTACGTAAGTTTTTAAAAATTTAGTCACAACGGATATTTGTGAAAAAGAAAAGAATAGTCGAAGGGGAGTTCAATCGGTGAAAAGTAAGGCGAAAAACATATTAAAAACACTTGCAGCAGCATCTGCTCTAATTCTTTTTATCCAAACTCCATCAGCATATGCAACAAGTTTATCGGATTTAAAAGAAGAAAAGAAACAAGTTGAAACAAAGAAGAATCAGTTAAATTCATCTATCAGCAATAAATCAAATGCAATTACAGCTAATCAAGAAAAGCAACAACAAATCTTAGATCAAATTCAAGCATTGAACGCTGAAATCGACAAAACTAATAGTAATATTAAAAAAGTACAAGCAGATATTCGGGCAACAAATGAGGAAATTAAAAAGTTAGAAGCTTCTATTGAAGAGCTTTTGCATAAAATTGAAGAGCGCGATTTATTGTTACAAGAACGTGCACGTGCCATTCAAGCTGGGGGCTCTGTAAGTTATTTAGATGTTTTGCTAGGCTCTAATAGTTTTGTAGACTTTATTGATCGTTTCTCTGCAGTTAATGCATTATTGGAAGCGGATCGTCAAATTATTCAAGATCAAAAAGATGATAAACAAAAATTAGAAGAGCAAAAGCAAAGTGTAGAAGAGAAACGTAAAAACCTAGAAGGTAAAAAAGCTGAGCTTGAACGATTAAAAGCATCATTAGACAGTCAAAAAACTGAGAAAAATAAACTAGTAGACCAATTAGAAAAAGAGCAAGAAAAGCTGAAATCAGAAAAGGTATTACTTGAAAAAGAATACTCAGAGGCTTTGGAAGTAAGTCAGGAATTGCAAGATCAAATTATTGCTGAACAAAATCGTTTGGCTGAAATTGCACGTCAGCAAGAGGCAAAACGTAAAGCAGCCGCCGCGGCCGCGGCAGCAGCTGCTGCTAACAATGGTGGCGGATCATCTGGTGGTACAGTCCATGCGCCTCAATCAAACGGAACTTGGATAAAACCAACGAATGGTCGCTTAACATCACCATATGGTTGGCGAAATCTTGGAGCAGGTCCTGAATTCCATTATGGTGTCGACCTTGCAAATGCAACGGGAACACCAATATGGGCAGCAGCAGATGGCGTTGTTTCTTACGCAGCACCACTTAGTTCGTATGGTAATGTTGTCATTGTAACGCACTCTATCGATGGACAAATTTACACAACCGTTTATGCACATTTAAGTGCATTTAATGTTAGTGTAGGACAAGAAGTAACACAAGGTCAGCAAATTGCAGCCATGGGTAGTACAGGTCGCTCTACTGGCCCACACTTACACTTTGAAGTGCATATTGGTCCTTGGAAAGGACAAGCAGTCGGCAGTGTAAATCCACTGAAATATATTCCATTGTAAACATAAAAGCTATACACTAGCGTTTTCTAGTGTATAGCTTTTAATATTTCATCGAATGTTTCACCATTCACCAACTTATAGGTTTGCCCATTAATAGCCAATAAGCCATTTTTGCAGAACAGTATTTTTAATGTATGGTCAAAATAAGTAAGATCCAATTGAAAGACAACATCAGCTTTTTTGTTATTTAATAAGGTTCTTTTTAATTCCAAAGTACTTAAGTCTAAACGCAAACATCTAATCGTGGATTTTCACGATTGATAATGGCAAAGCTTTTATTGGTACCATTGTCAACTTCCTAAATCGTTATCTTATTTACTATTTCTAGAAGATCTTTATTAAGTAAAAAATCTTGTAGTAAATTCTTTGTTCGATACTCTGAGTACAGCATCAGAACACTAATACTAAGACAAATAGCAGCAATCCATAGTATAAGTCGCTTTGAAAGCATAACTCCTCCCCTTTTCTCATTTTACGAAATATTCCATTGAAAGTTTCATCGCTATTATAAGATTCTAAATAATGTTATGATGAATATATACTTAGTGGGGTATTTTTATTGTTGTTATTTCTGAAGATTTTCTTAAAACAGTGTGAAATAGTCTTTTTTTAAAAAGGTTCTATGCTATGCTTTCGGAGGAGGATTCGTTGAATTGATAAATACAGAGTGGTACTCAATCCGAACATTAACTTTACCAGCTACTGCAGTCGCTTTACTTATTACTTTTTTTATTGTGTGGCTTATCTTGCGCTTACAATTTTCTAAAAAGTGGTCTGAGCTATATAGTGATGCCATTTTCACCTTTATTATTGTTTGGAAGTTAAGTTTGCTTGTAACAGATTTCAAAACGGTAGTAAACAATCCAATTACATTGCTTTATTTTAATGGCGGAACAATGGGTGTTCTTCTCGGTGTCATTGTAGCATCTTTGCAAATATGGAGAAAGCGACAGAGTCTACAGCTTGAGGAACAAGAGATGATAGCTGGTAACTGGGCTATTATTCTCACGCAATCCATTTATCAAATGCTTGCTGTGCTATTTAATGACAACAACACATCGAGTGAAGTTATAACATTAGCTGTGCTAAGTGTAGTCACGCTCGTCATATTATGGAGATTAATAGCGGTGAAACAAGCTCTCATACTCTATACAATTAGCTATTTGATAGTGGCTATCTTCCAGCCGCTTGGTATAGGGCAAACAGCTGTGGCTGTCAGTGTAATACTACTTTGTTTGGGCTTAACTATTCAGCATGAACGAATCAATGAGGGAGGTAAGAAATGAAAAAAAATATTGGACTGCTGATCGTTGTGCTATTAGTGGTTGCGATGATTGGTACATATGTAAAACAACAAATTGACGAAGAACGTGCTATTGATAAATCGGCCCTAGGTAAGGATATGGAGGAGCTAGAAACCGGCTTAAGCAAAGGGGATATACCGCCTGATTTCACCTTAACAAGCTTAGACGGGGAAGATATCACGTTAAGCGATCTTCGTGGAAAAAAAGTCGTTTTAAATTTCTGGGCGACATGGTGCCCACCTTGTAAGGCGGAAATGCCTCATATGCAAAGCTTCTATGATGAGTATGCAAAAGAGAAAAACGTTGAAATTATAGCGGTCAATTTAACAGAAGCCGAACGTGATGTGACCGCTGATGCCAAAGTGGACACAGTGATGACATTTAGAGATAGCTTTGAGCTAACGTTCCCTATTTTATTGGACCCTGACAATGAAGCTGGCTTGAATTATCAAGTCATCACGATTCCAACCACTTATTTTATTGATTCCAAGGGCCTCATTCAACGCGCCATCAGAGGACCAATGGACGTGGATATGTTAAATGATTATGTAGATGCACTAGATTGATTTATAAAAAATCTGCTCGTTTTCTATAGTGGAAACAAGCAGATTTTTTTATTTTTCATGAAATCAAGATGAATACTCGCGGGAACCAAGGTATATCCGTGCGAATCAACAGCCAACATCCATGTGTAAAGTGAAATATTCTCTCTTAACAAATTTGAAAGGTAATTTTGTATGTTTGAAAAAATAGAGTCATACAGTAAAAGAGACGGAGGAGGGAAGATTTGCGCAAATTAACAGCCGGTGTCGGAGTCCTACTTAGTAGTTTGGTGGTGGGCAGTGGTATTTACTTTGATTGGTTTAATATTGGCGATAAAAAGGAGCCTGTTACGGAGGTTGATACTATTGGTGAGGCTATGACAATCATTGAAGAAAAATCAGTATACAGTACAAAAAAGGATGAATTAGTGGAAGGGGCTCTTCGTGGGATGGCTGATGCCATTAAAGACCCTTATAGTACGTATTACTCCAAGGAAGAGGCTGAGCAACATCGGCAAATGCTAGCTGAGGAACGAGTAGGCATCGGTATTGAACTAACCGAAAATAAAGGGAAGTTTATTGTTGTGTCACCTGTTCGCTCATCACCAGCAGAGAAAGCAGGCATGCGTTCACTCGATGAAATTGTACAAGTTGATGGGGTACGGATTGATGGGAAAACGATGAGTGAATTAATGCATTTAATTCAAGGTGAAAAGGGAACGAAAGTAACCATTGTTGTCTATCGTCCAAGTGAAGATAAGCATATTAAGATGACGATGGAGCGAGCAGCAATTTCCAATAAAACGGTAACTAGTGAGGTAGTGAAGGTAGAAGATACAGCTATTGGCTATGTAGTGATCTCATTATTCGGTGAAAAAACCGCCAATGAATGGGTGGCAGAAACGAGTAAATTACTTCGTAAAGATGTGGAAGGAATTGTGATCGATGTACGGGATAATCCAGGTGGTTATTTACATAGCGTCGCAGCGCTACTGAGCACAGTATTGGACAATGGCAAAGTATTTGCATATATGCAAAATGCGGAAGGTGCTATGGAACCATTAAAAACGCAAACAAAAGGCTTTGATGAAAAATATATAGAAACGATGAATAAAATTCCAATTGTTGTTTTGCAAAATCAAGGTAGTGCATCTGCTAGTGAAGTATTGAGCGGAGCTTTAAAAGGCTGGGGACGCGCTTCACTTGTTGGGGTTAAGAGCTTTGGAAAAGGGACTGTACAAGAATCTTGGGAGCTTTCCAATGGCGGCGAGCTTAAATTATCAACCAACAAATGGCTAACACCAAAACGTGAATGGATTCATGGGCAGGGCATTGAAGCTAGTTTAATGATTGAGCAAAATGAATTATTTGCTTTTCAACTTCATCCACTAACAGGTAAGTTTAAAGTGGGTGATATGAGTGAAGAGATTTCCTATTCACAAAACGCCTTGCAGAAACTAGGCTATCAAATCGATCGTTTAGATGGCTATATGGATGAAACGACCGCAGAGGCCGTTAATCTTTATCGTAAACAGAAAAAATTAAAGCTAGCAGAAGATGAATTTTATATGGACACGACTTTCTTTAATAGTTTAAACGAAACGTTAAAGGATTTTAAAGCCGATCGTCAAAATGACCAACAATTCCAAATGGCCACTAGTTTTTTACTGCATACGATTGACCAATAAAACTCGCAGACAGAACAAAAATACCATAATACAAAGCTTTCTATGAGTTTGTACTACGCAAGCGTGTAGTCCTTTGATACAATAAATTCATAGTATTCAAGATAGAAATGGCGGGTGTTCGTATGGTTAGTGAGATATTAATAGAAATTGTAACAGCGATTGGCCGCTTTTTACTCAACCCATTACTATATATAGTCATAATATTTGCTATTATTTTAGGTTATCGTCGAGTAAAACAGGAGCGTAAATATTTTAATAGACGTATTATTTGGGGCTGGACGGAGCTAATCGGACAATGGAAAGATGGGTGGCTCTATGCACTAATTATTTCTATCATTAGTATTGGAGCAGGTCTAACTGTCCCAAAGGAATTTTTAATCATTTTAACGGCAGTTTCTATAGTAGCACTTATCTTGTTTGTCATGAATGCAATGTCGCCTATTTTGACAATGGGGATTGCCACACTTGCCATATGGGGTATGTCCTATTACAATTGGTCATTTTCCTGGTGGAAAATTTCAGTAGAGGATGTCCATTTAGAGAGTGGCGCAATTGTGACAATTACCATTCTTGCGGGCCTTTGTGTTATTGCAGAAGGGCTATTAATTCGACGTATGGCGATGAAGGTTACAACACCTTGTATTGAGAAAACGAAGCGGGGTATGCAGGCAATTGTCTATCGGTCAAAAAATGTATGGGTATTACCTATTTTCTTTGTTATTCCTGGTGATGCGATCTCGGCTATATTCCCATATTGGCCACAGTTTACGATAGGTCATAATAGCTTTGCACTTGTGTTATTTCCACTTGTCATTGGCTTTACTAAACTGACAAGAAAGGAATTACCAGCTTACATGTATCCAAAAATTGGCCGACCTGTCTTTTTACTAGGACAGCTTATTTTAATAGGAGGATTGGCTGCATATTTTGAGCCTGTGATTGGCTTCATTACACTTGCTGTTGGTGTAATTATCCGCATTATAATTGCTATCTACTTTGCACAACAGGAAAAAACAGATCATTATGCAGTTGCGCCAAGTACGAAGGGGGCTATTATTGCAGCCGTTCTTCCTGATTCACCTGCTGAGAAGATGGGCTTACTTGCAGGAGAATGTATCCGCAAAGTAAATGGTGTGTCAATTTTTACAGAAAATGAGTTATATGAAGCACTGCAATTAAATGCAGCTCATTGTCGTCTAGAGGTTTTAGACCGAAACAATGAATTACGTTTAACACAACATGTGATTTATAGCAATGATCATTACCGTATTGGATTATTATTAGCTGAGCCGAGGGAAGTATAATGGACGTTTTTGGGAAAATGATGCTAGCATTATTCATACCAGCTTTATTGGTATTACTATTCACTAGAATTACCTATAACCGCTATGTTGCATTATTATTAGCCATTGCACTTATTGCTGCCTCTGTATATGCAGGCTATACATCCCCACCTATTATTTTCGTTATCGATGCATTTTCATTAACAGTAGGCTTTTGGCTAGCAAGTAAAATGAATAAATAAGGAAAGGTCAGTCCAGGCAATAGGACTGACCTTTTTACATGAAAAATCGCACTGCTGCCATAATGATTACTCCTGCAACTACTGTAATCGATAAGCTTTTTGTGACAAGGGCAATAATAAGAGTAGGAACAAATGTAATAAAGACTGGCCAATCAAGTGTCACTACTTTGCCGCTTTCAGTATCTATTAAATTTTCAATGACAAGAGCACTTAATATACAAACAGGAATAAAACTAAGCCATTTTAGCACAACATCAGGTAGTGTTACACTACGCACAAAAATAAATGGAATGACACGCGGTAGCCATGTTACAAGTGCGCAGCCGATAATAAGCCAGACCATATAAGAAGTTGTTGTCATTTATCTGTCACCACCCCAATTGTTGCGACAATCACGGTTGCCAGTAGCACAGCCACATGTGAAGGGACTAAATAAGAAAGACCGTACATAATAACCGCCATATAGCCAATTAACTTGATATAATGCATGATTTTACTTTTACCAACACTGCTCAATTGCAAAACTAAAAGTGCAACAAACATGGCAACCAAGGCAAAATCTAAACCCCATTTTTCAGGATTTGCTACCCACTGTCCTAAAAAGGCACCCGTAACACAGGAAAGAATCCAGAAGATATAGGCTGTTATATTTAACCCATCCATCCATTTACCATATAATTTACCTGTTTGCATTTGCTTTGTGACTGCTACACCAAAGGTTTCATCCGTTAATAATGTACCAAAGCCAACATTTCTAAGCATGGAGTAGCGCGTAAAATGAGGTGCTAATGTTAAACTCATTAATAAATGGCGTAGATTCACTACGAAAATGGTTACAATGATAGCAGAGGCAGGGCTACTTGTTAAAAGAAGTGCACAAAAAATAAATTGTGCAGAACCTGCGTAAATCAGTATCGTTAATAGCGCGATTTCAAGGACAGATAACCCTGAAGCGGAACCTACAACCCCAAATGCAAGTCCTATACTAATATAACCGAGTAATGTAGGCACGCAATCTTTCACGCCTTGTAAAAAACTGTCATTGGAAGAGCTTGTTGTGTCATCATGTTGAAGCTCTGTTGTACTTGTCATAAATAGGTCATCCTTTCTTGATAATTTCCATGTATACTATTGATGGAATTGTTTGATAGTTCTTGATGTTTATTAAAGTATACATATGTCTGATAAAATAAACAATAGAAATTGGTGAGTAAAGATGGAACAAATGAGTCGAAATTTAGCATTTCAATTAAAGAAAATTAGACAGCAACGTCATTTAAGTCTCGATGATGTGGCCAAAGCGACAGGTGTCAGTAAAGCACAGCTTGCACAAATCGAAAAAGGAGAGGCCAATCCAACTGTTTCAACAATTTGGAAAATTGCAGCGGGTATGCGTATGTCATTCTCTTCATTATTACAGCCACCAACTGCCCATTACATGCGTTATAGCAGTAAAGATGTACCACATGTAGATGAGGATGAGGGACGCTATCGTGTTTACTCCATAATTCCGTATAATCCAGAGCGAGGCTGGGAGTTTTATAAGGTTGAAATGGAGCCAGGGGCAGTTAGTAGGAGTGAAGCCCATACAGAAGGGGTAGAGGAAACTGTAATGGTTATTAAAGGACAAGCAGTTATTTCTGCTGGAGACATGCATGAGTTACTAGATGAAGGGGATACACTAGTATTCTCAGGGCATCAACCCCATGAATATCGCAATACTTCAGAAGGGTTAACAATTTTTCATTTAATTTTACAGTATAAATAGAGGTGTCGATATTGAATGAATGGTTTACTGTAGAAAATATTGAACAGGTTGCGGCACAGTATCGAACGTTCGGCCCAATCATTGGTTTACTGCTCCCGTTTTTAGAGGCGTTTTTACCATTCCTACCATTAGTCGTATTCGTTGTGGCGAATGCCAGTGCATTCGGCTTATGGCTAGGATTTCTATTATCTTGGCTAGGCTCTGTAGCTGGCTCCTATGCGGTTTTCTTACTTGTGCGTCATTTTGGCAAACATCCAAGATTACAATTTTTAACAGGTAGTAAAAAAGTACAGAAGCTTATTAAATGGGTGGATATGAATGGCATCAGCCCTCTTTTTGTCCTCCTCTGCTTCCCTTTTACACCATCTGTGATTGTCAATATTGTAGCGGGATTGTCACATATCCATAAAAAATTTTACTTGATCGTTTTACTTGCAGGAAAGTTTGTCATGATTTTAGGTATGAGTGTATTGGGCTATGATCTAAAATCACTCTTGACAAGTCCAGTGAGATTGATAATTGCAGCTGTGGCCATTGTTATTTTGTGGTGGGTCGGTAAGTTGATAGAGAAGCGTTTGAATGCCCGTGTAGAAAGAGATTTAAAGCAAGCGCGAAATTTGACGAAAAAGCAGGACCACCATGCCAGTTAAGTAAATAAACTGTAGCCTCTTTCATTATGTGAAGAGGCTGCTTTTTTGTGTAATAAATAAACCTTTTTATAGGTAGGTGAAGGTTGATAGATAGTATTTACTAGTTTTTTTCGATAGAATTTAAGATGGATGATTTATGTTGTTTTTAGTAGGCTGGGAAAACTGCTCCACCATAGATGAGAAACGATCAATAGTCTGGAGAAGCCGCTCCAAAATAGATAAGAAGTAATCAATTCAGCGAAAGAATCGCTCAAATAAAAGTACAAATTTTTATTTCATTAAAAGAGACACCCGCAACAGCAAGTTAATGAGGAGGGGGAAAGTAAATGACATTGCGTATTGTTTCAGGACGTTCGGGAACAGGGAAATCAGCATTTATTCATCAGGAAATTGTTGAGCAATTAAAGACAGATCCATTGGGACATCCAATTTTCATTATAGTGCCTGACCAAATGTCTTATTCTACGGAATATGAGCTGACAAATAAGCATGGTTTACAAGGCTTGATTCGAGCACAGGTGATGACGTTTAAACGTTTAGCATGGTTGGTTTTACAGGAAACAGGAGGTATTGCTCGTAAAGAAGTGAATGGCTATGGGTATCGAATGCTTATACGTAAACTTTTGGAGGAACAAAAAAGCGAGTTTTCCTTATTTCGACAAGCAGCAGGAAAACGTGGCTTTACGGAGGAAATTGAAACCCTTTTAAGAGAATTTAGTCGCTATAGCGTCAATAGCTCAGTCTTGGCAGAGGTAACGGAATCGTTAAAGGCAATAGATGCACCTAATACATTGCAGGCGAAAGCGAATGATTTACATGTCGTTTTGCAGGCATTGGAGGAACGACTTGGTACGACCTATGTTGACAGCGAGGGCTATTATCCGATTTTAACGGAGCAACTGAAGTATGCAGAAACGATGAAGCAAGCGACCATCTATATTGATGGTTTCACCGCCTTCACTGTGCGAGAGTTAGAACTGGTTCGTGAATTGTTAAAGGTAACGAAGCAAGTAACTGTCGTCCTTCCCTTTGATCATATGGATGAAGCCTTTGATGAACAAGCTTTATTCCATGAAGCAGCGTTAACGAATCAACGTCTTCATGATATAGCAAAAGAAGAGGGCATTGATGTTGAATTACCATTACATTTTTATAAGACTCAAAGATTTCATTCTAAAGATTTACAGCATGTGGAGGCAAAGTTTGCTGATTTGGAGCCTCAAACGATAAAAACTTCAGGAGATGTAACCGTGCTTGAAGCATCAAATCGTCGAGCAGAGATACATGCGATTGCCCGGGAAATAACAAAACTGACAAGAGAAGACGGTTTTCGCTATCAGGATATCGTACTTTTGTATAGACAAGCAGATCTCTACGATCCACTTATTACAAGTATTTTCCAACAATATGAAATTCCTATTTTTACAAATACAAAAAAGACAATGCTACATCATCCATTAATAGAGCTAAGTCGTTCAGCCTTGGAGGTTATGACCTCGAATTGGAAATATGAGCCAGTTTTTCGTAGTGTCAAAACCGATTTGTTTTTCCCATTACAAGCTGAGCTAACAATTTGGCGTGAGCGAGCAGATCGATTAGAAAATTATTGCTTGGCACAAGGCATCTATGGTGAACGATGGTTTGAGGAGGCACGTTGGTTTTATAAAAAATATCGAGGTCTAGAATTCCATTCGCGTGTACAAACAGATGAAGAGCGTGCAATGCAGGCAGAAATCGAGGCCATTCGAGATGAAATACGCCAACCTCTAAAACTTTTACAAGACAAGCTTGATAGCGCCAAAAATGGCAGAGATATTGCGACTGCTTTATTTGAACTTATAGAGTCATTACAGGTATATGATAAACTGCAAGCCATGAAAGATCGTGAGCTAGAGCGAGGTGACGCATTAGCTGCAAGTGAACATGAACAAGCTTGGAATGAATGGATTGCTGTTCTTGACCAATTCGTTTATATGTTTGGAGAGCAGGAGATGTCTGTAGAGCAAGCAGCCAAAATTCTTGATGAAGGCTTTGATACATTAGAATTTTCAAGAATTCCGCCAACCCTTGATGAAGTAATGGTGGCTACTGTTGATTTAGCTCGTTTATCCAATATCAAAGTCGCTTTTGTAATAGGAATGAATGATGGTGTTTATCCAACTCGGATGGAGTATGAGGGCTTGTTGTCAGATATCGAACGTGAATGGTTTAGTCAAATTGGCTATGAGCTTGCTCCTACCTCTACTAATCGTTTATTACAGGAAAATTTCTTGTTCTATCGCGCTATTACAACGCCATCTAACAAATTGTATATGACCTATCCTACGGCGGATGAGGAAGGCAAGGCACTTCTAGCCTCACTTTATATTAAGAAAATAATAGGAAATGACAAAAAGGCTGGCTTATTAAGTGGTGTTTCGATAGAACGAGTGGTAGTCGATCCAATAGAATTACTAGATGGGGATGTTTTACCATATTTACGCCATCCAAGGACTGCATTGGCACATCTAATGGTACAGCTACGTCAAGCTGAACATAGCCGTGAACTAGCGCCAGAATGGCTAGCTTTACAAAGATTTTATACACAAGATCCGTATTGGGCACTCATTTTCGACCGCGTACTTTATCCAATTACCCATAAAAATGAGGCTGAGCCACTTGAAACCTATATTACACAGGAATTATATGGTCAGAAGCTAACATCCAGTGTGTCGCGAATTGAGAAATACTTCAGATGTCCTTTTTCTCATTTCACTACGTATGGTCTACGTCTTGAAGAACGAGCTGAGTATCGGCTAGAAACGTTTGCAATGGGTGATTTATTCCATGAGGCATTAAAGTGGATTACAGAGGAAACACATCGTCAGCAATTATCTTGGATTCGTTTAACAACAAAGCAAATTAAACAATTAGCACGTCAAGCAGTAGAACAAATTGTTCCAGTCTTTTCCCATCAAATCCTATTATCCAGTGCCCGCTATCGCTATATTCAGCGTAAGCTAATTCGAATTGTTGAGCGTACAATGACAGCACTGACACAGCATGCAAATGTATCACACTTCAAACCAATTGCAATTGAGGCATCGTTTGGTCCTGGACAACATGAACAGCTACCACCATTAGAGATTGATTTGACTGGTGGTAAGAAAATGTTTATGCGTGGACGTATTGATAGAGTGGATAGTGCAACGATAGATGACCGCTCTTATTTGCGGATTGTCGACTATAAATCCTCAGCTCGTGACCTTGATTTAAATGAGGTTTATTACGGATTATCCTTACAGGTCCTAACGTATTTAGATGTTGCAATGGAAAATAGTTCATACTGGCTATCAGGTGAAGCAGAGCCAGCAGGGGTACTGTATGTCCATGTCCATAATCCGATGCTGAAGCTGGATAAAGATTTGACGGACAGTGAAATAGAAGAGGATCGTTTAAAGCAGTATAAAATGAAAGGTTTGCTATCTGAAAATGCTGAAGCGATTTTATCAATGGACGAGCAATTAGAAGAAAGTAGTGGACATTCAAAAATCATTCCTGTCTATATGAAAAAAGATGGAACACCGTCAGAATCACAATCGCGTATAGTTCCTGTCAATGATATGAAAAAGTTGCAGCATTTTGTTCGTCGTAAACATCAGGAGGCAGGGAATGGTATCTTATCTGGTGATACGGCCATTAGCCCCTATAAATTAAAAGCTAAAACGGCATGTGATTATTGTCAATTTGCTGCGGTTTGCCAATTTGATCCATCAGATGGTAAACAAAGCTATCGTCAATTAATGCAAGCAAAGCCGAATGATATTGTCGATAAAATTCGGAAGGAGATAGAATAGCATGGTACAAACAATTCCTGTTAAGCCAGTAGATGTCACATGGACAGACGATCAGTGGAAGGCCATTTATGCTAGCGGTCAAGATACGCTTGTTTCGGCTGCAGCAGGGTCTGGGAAAACAGCGGTTCTGATCAATCGTATGATTGAAAAAGTCATTGCTACTGAAAACCCGATCAATGTAGATGAACTATTGGTAGTGACCTTTACAAATGCCTCAGCCGCTGAAATGCGCCATCGTATGTCTGAGGCATTAGAAAAGGCGATAGCAGAAAATCCAACATCTAATCATTTAAGACGGCAGCTAAGTCTTGTGAATAAAGCACAAATTTCTACGCTACATTCATTCTGTTTAGCAATTGTGAAGCAATATGCGTACTTACTTGATATAGACCCAGGCTTCCGTATTGCCAATGAAGCAGAAATAGCATTATTGCGAGATGATGTTTTAGCAGAAGTTTTAGAAGATGCCTACGATGCGGAGGATGAGGCTCACGTACAAGCCATCTATCGTCTTGTCGATAGCTTTACCTCAGATCGTGATGATCAAGCCATCGAAACGCTGATTAGTAAACTTTATGATACGTCTCGTGTCCATGCTGAGCCTCAAAAATGGCTTTGGAGCCTGCCGAAAGCTTATGAATTAGCTGAGGAAGTGACAATCGATGATTTAGAGCTATCTCAATACGTCAAATTAACCGTACGTCATAGCCTGGAAGAGGCGTTTATGTTAATTTCTGAAATGCGCACAATTACATTACAGCCAGATGGACCTGCACCCTATGCAGAAACGGCAGAGGTAGATTTTGCTATGATTCAGGAAGGGATACGCATTAGTCAAAGTGGGACATGGCAGGAGCTATTTGATTATTTTGCAACGGTTAAATGGTCTACCTTAAAGCGGGTATCGAAGGATGCACTAGTTAATGTAGAGCTACAGGAGCTCGCGAAGAAAAAACGAGAAGCAGCCAAAAAAATGATGAATAAAATCAAGGAGACATATTTTGTTCGTACGCCTGCACGGCTACTTGAGGAAATAAGGTTAATGGCACCGACCATTACTACGCTAGTTGAATTGACCACTACATTTAGTGAACAATTTCGACTAGCCAAGTTAGAACGGGGAATCATTGACTTTTCAGATTTAGAGCATTATGCACTTCAAATTTTAACGGTAGAGATAGATGGTGCACTTCATCCATCACCGGTTGCACTAGATATGAAAAAGCGATTTAAAGAAGTACTTGTGGATGAATATCAGGATACCAATATGCTACAGGAAACCATCTTACAGCTTGTCAAAACGGGTGAAGAACAAGACGGCAACCTTTTTATGGTTGGGGATGTTAAACAAAGTATATACCGTTTCCGATTAGCTGAGCCAAAGCTTTTTATGAAAAAATATAGTGAATATTTGGAGTCACCTGATGTAACGGGGATGCGAATTGATTTAAACGCTAACTTCCGAAGTCGAAAAGAAGTATTAAATGCTACAAACTATGTTTTTGCACAAATTATGAGTGAGCGTGTCGGTGAGATTTCGTATGATGACAATGCGTCACTAAAGCCTGCTGCGCCCTATGATGATAAAGAAATACCTGTTGAGCTGGTCGTATTGCATCCACCACAGGAAGAGGAAACACCAGAAGAACTGGAAGAACTAAGCAATGAGGCAACGGAGCTAGAGGAATTAAAAAAATCACAATACGAGGCACGATTTATTATCGATCGTATACGTCAAATGATGGAAGATGGAACAACCGTATACGATACGAAAACAAAAACAAAGCGACCATTAAAGTATAGTGATATTGTGATTTTAATGCGCTCGATGACATGGTCAACAGACTTAGTAGAGGAATTTAAGCTGGCAGGGATTCCACTCTATGCAGAATCATCTAAAGGCTATTTTGACGCACTCGAAGTAATGATTATGTTAAATGTCCTGAAGGTAGTCGATAATCCCTATCAGGATATCCCCTTAGCCTCTGTACTGCGCGCACCGTTTGTTGGTTTAACGGAAAATGAGCTGGCGAAAATTCGTTTAGCCGATCAAAAGGTACCTTTTTATGATGCTTTACGACAATTTATTCGTAGTGAAGGACATGGTGTGCAAACCACTACATTTGAGAAGTTGCAACGCTTTATGCTAGCCTTTGAAAATTGGCGTGATTTAGCACGTCGTGGATCATTATCAGATTTAATTTGGAAAATTTATTTAGATACACATTATTATGAAATGGTTGGGGCAATGCCGAATGGCAAACAGCGTCAAGCAAATCTACGCGTATTACATGATCGTGCATTAATGTATGAAAAAACAGCATTTCGTGGGCTATTCCGTTTTTTACGCTTTATTGATCGTATGCGTACGCGTGGCGATGATTTAGGTACGGCCAAATCAATTGGCGAAAAGGATGATGTAGTACGTCTGGTGACAATACACTCTTCCAAGGGGTTAGAATATCCAGTCGTCTTTGTTGCAGGAATGGGACGTCCGTTTAATAAAATGGATTTTCATCAACCCTATTTGTTTGATCAAGATTTTGGACTAGCTGTTAAGGCCATTGATCCCGAAAATCGTATCACCTATACATCGTTACCGTTTTTAGCATTGAAGGAGAAAAAAGAACTGGAGATGCGTGCAGAAGAAATGCGTGTCTTATATGTTGCGATGACTCGTGCGAAGGAGCGTTTGATTTTAGTAGGCTCAGTGAAGAACTGGGAGAAAACACGCGACAACTGGCAGGACGCACAAAGTTTACCAATGGATGCACCGCTTCAAGAATATTTACGTGCAAGAGCTAATAGCTATTTGGACTGGGTTGGCCCAGCAGTAGCAAGACATGCAGATTTTGCAGTAGTAGCAAGCACATCTTATAAAGAAGTGGAGGATCAATCACATTGGTGGGTTCAAGCCATCGATACAAAGCATTATTCATATGAGATAGAGGCGATGGGCGATGAAGTACAGCAAGTGCTTGCGATGCAAGAGGATGAGGACTTGCTGGCTGAAATCACTACCCGCTTTCAAGCGCAGTATGTCTATCAAAAATCTACAAGAAAGCGCTCCAAAACATCTGTTAGTGAAATAAAGCGATTAGAAAATTTACAGCGCCAGGAGGAACCTGAATTTTATTTTGCCTCTCCTATCACGCAAAAGGCTTCGTCCATTGCACCTCGACCCGCTTTTTTACAGGAGCAACAGCTAACTGGTGCTGAAATTGGTACAGCTGTGCACACAGTGATGCAGCATGTTCCTCAATATGGCTTTAGTCATATCGATGCTGTAAGGGACTTTGTGGAGGATTTAGTGGCAAGACAGCTTTTAACAGAGGCGGAGGGCAAAGTAGTTCCGCAAGCGAAAATTTATCGTTTTTTTGAGACAGAAATAGGGCAACGCTTTCAACGCGCAAGGCAGATACGTAGAGAAATGCCGTTTACAATTAGTAGAATCGATGAAGATGGTGATGCTCAAATTGTGCAAGGGATCATTGACTGCCTATTTGAGGATGAATACGGTAATTGGGTCTTGTTGGATTATAAAACGGATCGTATACAATCTCATTTTGCGCAGGAGCCAGCCTTGTCAAAGGAAATACTAGGTCGTTATGCCGTACAGCTTCGTGTTTATAGCGAAGCTATTGAATCCATCTTACACATCAAGGTGAACGATAAAGTATTATTTTTATTCGATAATGAACAGACCATACACGCATAAAGAACTTGTTACGGGCAAAGTGGGGCAAAGTTTTTTCTTGCCCTGCTTTCACCATAGCTGCTAGTAAAGAGGAGGCTATTTTGTGGAGTTAAAACCAACAATGTTGCAGGAACGAATAGCAACATTAGATATTTTACGAGGTATTAGTTTAGTAGGTATCTTACTTGTAAATATGTATACCTTTTATTTGCCAATGCCGCATATTGATTTGGCATCATGGTTTACAACCCCATCAGATATTGTTTGGCAGAAAAATATAGATATTTATGTGCAAGGCAGCTTTTACCCGCTTTTTGCCATGCTATTTGGTTATGGGCTAGCCATGCAGTGGCAAAAGGCTCAAAGTCGTCAACAAAACTTTTATACGCTGGGGCTTCGTAGACTGTCCATCCTGTTTGCTTTTGGTTTTATCCATGCTGTGCTAATTTGGTGGGGCGACATATTAATGATGTATGCATTTTGTGGCGTTTTCTTAGTGCTTTTACTACGATTGAGTCCCATCTGGCTATTAGCGAGTGCTTTGATTATTAATGGCTTGATGCAAGCTTTTATGCTCTTTGTAGTAGGGATTGTAAATTTTAATACAAAAGTAGATGATTACTTAGATATCGTTTCAGTAGAGAAGGCCATCACGGCTTATGGGACAGGAAACTGGGTAGATGCCTTTTTGCAACGCTTAACAGATTTATCGACGCAGGCAGGCATCGAGATGTGGTTTGTCGCACTGTTCACGATTTTACCGTATATGTTAATAGGTGCCGCTGCCTCTAAATGGCGTTTAGTAGAACGGGCTAAAGAATTGAAGTGGCTCTGGCTGACGTTTGCAATTGCTGGATTGGTCATCGGTATTGGTATAAAAAGCTTATCTATTATGTTTACAAGAACATATTTACTAGATTATTTAAAGGTATACATAGGGGGCCCAGTTCTATCGGTGGGCTATATTGGGGTTATTGTGTTACTTTGCTTAGTGCCAATAATGCCAAAACTACTTAGTCCTTTTGCTAAAATCGGACGCATGTCATTAACGATGTATATTCTTCAATCTATTATAGGTACTTGTTTATTCTACCAATTTGGCTTTGGCTGGTATGGTAAAGTAAGTGTAGAAACAGGGGTATTAATTGCTGTTGGCATTATTGTTGTGCAAATGATCATAGCAGAAATCTGGTTATCTAAGTGGAAACAAGGACCGTTAGAAACAATATGGCGTAAATTAACATATAAGCAAAAAGTAGAAGTGCGTTAATATATTCCTCTTCACATGCATATTTTATGAAGATATAACAACTTATAAAAATGTTGTCGCAAAAATGAGGTAATTTCTATCATATTGTTGTATTATGTAGAAAAAAGAAGGAGCTCTTTCAATCATGAAAATTTTATCATTCAAATTAGGTGGACATGTAAGCTTTGGACCAAAAGTAAAAAAAGAAGAAGCGGTATGGGATGTACTCGCTATTCAAAGTGAACTTCAAGTTCTCCCTTCTTTTTCAAGTTCAATCGTGGATGGCATTGCTTTAGGCTTTGATTTTGTGGAACAGATTCGTAAATTAGTAGAAGCAGCAGAAAAATCAGATAATGCTAATAGTTTTAAACGTGAATTTACTGAGATCGAATGGCTTTCACCAATTCCACGTACACCTAAAAATATTATGTGTATTGGTAAAAACTATGATGAACATGCAAAGGAAATGGGTGCAGAGGCAGCACCAACGGATTTAATGGTATTCACAAAATCACCAACTGCAATTGCTGCAGATGGACAAACAATTTCCATACATGCAGATCTTTCTTCAAAAATGGATTATGAAGGTGAGCTAGCTATCGTTATTGGTAAACGTGGCAAAAACATTCCTAAAAACTTAGCGTTTGATTATGTATTTGGTTATACTATTGCCAATGATGTAACAGCTCGTGATTTACAAGAGAAACATAAACAATTCTTCTTGGGTAAAAGCTTGGACGGTACTTGCCCTCTTGGACCATACCTTGTGACAAAGGATGAGATCCCAAATCCACAAGACTTAACAGTAGTCACAAAGGTCAATGATGAAGTACGTCAAAATGGCTCTACGAAAGATATGATGTTCTCTGTTGAAACGTTAGTATCCATCCTATCTCAGCATGTAACATTAGAGCCAGGAGATGTGATTTTAACAGGTACGCCAGCTGGTGTTGGCAAAGGGATGAAGCCGCCACAATTCTTAAAAGCTGGAGATACAGTAAAAGTGTCTATTCAAGGAATTGGTACTTTAGTCAACCATTTTGAATAATGATGATATCAATCCGCGTGAGTCTATACTCCGCGGATTTTTTACTGCTTTAAGGCATAGTAACAGATGTAAAAACTATGAAATGCAAGGATTCCAAGTTTTAAATGATGTAAATTATGTGAACACTATTGTAATATTTGAAACCCTTTCCATCGCATGGTAGGATAGAGTTTGATAGAAAAAGAATGAGGGGGAAAAACATGAGTTTTTTAACTAGCCAAACGCATTTGCATATTACTACGTGGGTAGTAGGTATTGTCATCTTTTTAATTGCGGCACTAATGGGCAAGCAATCAAAAGGCTTACATATGACATTACGTCTGTTTTATGTACTAATAATCATCACAGGTGGGGCATTATTTATCGAGGCAATGGACTATGGTAAAGGTATGCTTTACGGATTTAAGTTCTTAGGTGGCATACTTGTAATTGGCATGATGGAAATGGTATTAGTACGTCAAAAGAAAAATAAACCAACAGCTATGTTTTGGATTTTATTTGCAGTATTCCTATTAATCACTTTGTTCCTAGGATTTAAACTGCCAATGGGTCAAGATTTCTTAGCATAATGATTTAAAAGTCGTGAAGTAGTTGCTTCACGACTTTTATTTTGTAAACGAAAACGGAAGACGGAATTGACACCTTTTTGTCGTAATTCATTTCGCTTTTACGCAAAATCTTTGGAAAAGATAGCGACGTGACAGAGTTATTTGGTAAAATGACGTTGATTGGTTTGAAAGAGAGGGAATAACAGTGAAATTTAAGAAGTGGATATGTGCGACGGCTGCATCACTTTTATTAGCAACTTCATTAGTAAGTACTATACCAGTAGCACATGCGGATGAATCAGCGACTAGAACAATAGCAGAAGAAAGCATCTATGATTTACTCGTTGACCGTTTCTTTAATGGCTCGGGCACAAACGATTTTGATACAAATACGCAGGACCCTTCGAAATTTGCGGGGGGCGATTTTACAGGTTTACAGGATAAACTGAAATTTATCGGTGAGATGGGCTATACAATTGTTTCCATTGGGCCTATTTTTTCTACAGAGAAGTATGATGGATCAATGCCCACAAGCTATACTACAATAGAACGTCATTTTGGAACAACGGAAGAATTCCAAAGTACTGTAGAGGCCTACAAAGCTAAAAATATGTCCATTATGGTGGATTTTCCACTTACAAATGTGAGTCCAAATCATGAGTGGGCAAAGGATGCATCGAAAGCGGATTGGATTGCATCTACCAATAATGGACAAGTACAGTGGGATTTATCGAATAAGGATGTGCAAGAAGCACTTATTCAAGCAGTAACTGAATTTGTTTCTACATATGACATCGGTGGTATTCGTTTAACAAATATCGCAGGGGCTGATACAGCGTTTATCAATGCAGTAATAGCTGCATTAAAAGAGACAAAAACATCACTTTATGTGATAGCAAATGAAGAAAGCGATGCTGACTTTGATGCAACTTTCTCACCTGTAACGGCAGATATCTATCGTAATATATTTAAAAACGTGGATATGGATTCTTCTAAATTAATGGAACCCTTCGCAGGAGAAAAACCGACACAAATTATGGTGGATTCACTTGAAACTCATCGTTTTACATTTGACTCTGCTAATGAAAATATGTTCCCACCTACCCGCTTAAAAATGGCGATGGGTGCTTTATTTATGCTACCAGGAATTCCTGTCGTACAATACGGGACAGAAATTGCTATGAATGGGGAAGCAAAACCAGATACACACCAGCTTTATAACTTTAAAACAGACGAGGAACTGATAGATTATATTAAAAATGTTCAATCTTTACGTAATCAATCAGCTACTTTACGTAATGGTGATTTTGAAGTCATTACAAATGAAAATGGCCTTCTTGTCTTTACACGTTCTTCTGACGAAGAAAAGTGGGTAATCATGGTTAATAATACTGGTAAAACACAACGCGTCGACTTAACACCTGAACAACTTGGTGAAGGGAAAATGCTGAACGGTATTTTACATGAGGAAAAAGTTCGCATAAATGAAAAAGAAGTCTATCCTGTTATTTTAGACCGAGAAATGGTTGAAATTTATCAAGTTCGCAATGATGAGGGCTTAAACACTCCTTATATGGTGGCTCTTGGCTTAGTATGGTTGATCTTTATTGGCTTTGTTGTCATCATCATTAAACGAGGGAAAGTTCGTCGTCAGGAGCAAGACGTCCAATAATAATAACACGACAAAAAAGCATGCCAGGAGCCATCCTAGCATGCTTTTTATTAGCCTTCAAAGCTTTTGTTTGTGAAGAAAATTGCAATAGTCCCAGGTCCGACATGTGAGCCGATCGCGGAACCTATCATGGTAATTTGCACAGCTTGAGGTGAAAAACGCTCCTGGATAGAGGCTTTTGCTTCATTCGCAAAGGCAGCGTCGTCACTATGGCTAATACCTACGATTTTATTTGTAAAGCTGCCACCACGCTCCTGCATTAAATCTAACATACGATTAAGTGCTTTTTTTCGACCGCGTGACTTTTCAATCGGTACAAGTTTGCCATCTTCTACATTTAAAATAGGCTTAATACTAAGAAGGCCACCTAAAAATGCACTAGCTTTTGATACACGACCACCTTTTGCAAGGTAATCTAAGTCTTCTACAGTAAATAAATGCTCGACCTGAGGTGCAAGGGTGTTTATTTTAGAGGCCATGTCTTCTAAGGATACTCCTATATTTCGCAGTCGTACAGCTTCTTCAACGACAAGGCCATGTCCTAGTGATGCGCATTTAGAGTCGATAATGACTAGTTTTAAGGAAGGATACTGCTCAAGTACCTGATTGCGAATCATTTGAGCAGTGCTATATGTGCCTGATAATTCTGATGAAAACGCGATATAAATACCTTCTTCATCATTTTTAGCTAGCTCCTCAAAATGCTTCAAAAAGAGCTCAGGTGACACTTGTGATGTTTTTGGCTGAGCACCTTGGCGTATTGCATCATAGATCTCTTTGGAATCAATTGAAATCACATCTTCATATTCTTTGTTGTTCAATTGCACTCGTAAAGGGAGTAGCACGACATCATTTTCTTCATAGTAAGATTTTGGTAGATCACATCCACTATCCGTAAAAATCTTCATTCTCTTGTCCCCCTAATTTCAACTTACTTTTGCTTTTTAACTTTATTCAGTAGATACTCACTTTAGATAAATGGAAGGGGTACCACTGAATAAAGTTAAACTGGTAAAAATGGAATGTTAACTTGAACTTACTACTTAACTATGATAATTTCAAGCGTTCAATGAGTATTTTTGCAATTCCATCATCATTATTCGTTGTCGTAATTTCATTGGCAATGTTTTTAAGACTTGAAATACCGTTCCCCATCGCTACACCAAGTCCAGCATATTCGATCATTTCTAAATCATTGTCTTCATCACCAAATGCGATGATGCGCTCACGAGGAATACCTAAATCTTTTGCCACATGTGCAATACCCACAGCTTTATTTAAGCCGCGACGCACAATTTCAATAATATGAAGTGGCGCGCCCCATCGACGATGTTCAATGACTTCTGCGTGCACAGCCTGCAAATGATCACGTATAATAACTGAATTCGCTTCATTTGCCTGAATTAATAAACTTGTGGGATTATCCAGGAGGTGTGTGTATAAATCCCCAAGTGTAATTTTTGGATTACCCATATTAAAAATATTTAAAATACGATCGTCTTCTGTGTGGACATAAATATCATCTTTTACCTCAGCGATAATATTTTCGTATTCATAACTGTTAATAGAATCAACGACATCATGTACGACACTTAAATCAATTGGTGTGTGCATATGTTGCCAAGAGACATTTTTAGGATGATGCACATATGCGCCATTAAAATTAACAATGGGTGTAGTGAGCCCAAGTTCATGATAATAAAGATCGCTTGCACGGTATGGACGTCCCGTCGCAATCATCACTTGATGCCCTTGTTCCTTAGCCTGCAATAATGTTTTTTTCGTTTTTGCAGAAATTTGCTGTTGATCTGTTAATAAAGTTCCATCTAAGTCTAATACGATTAAATGCGGTTTCATAGCTCGTTGCCCCTTTCCTATAGTTTGAATAGTATCTCTTTGTCTTACATTCGTCAAAATTTTGTCACAGTGAAAAAAGTTTGCTAACATAAAGATGAGAGAATAGTTGGGAGTGACAATAATGTTTGTAGAAAAAGAAGTGTGGGGAAATATTCCTTTATTACATATACATACAGACAATATGAATGAAGAAACCCCGGTAGTCATTTTTTTGCATGGTTTTATGAGTGCAAAAGAACATAACTTACACTATGCATACCAATTGGTGCATAAAGGGGTGCGTGTCCTATTGCCAGATGCAAAATTTCATGGTGAGCGTAGCGAAGGCCTAACAGAAATGCAAATGAATTTAAATTTTTGGGACATTGTTTTAAATTCTATTCATGAAGTTCAACAATTATATGATGAATTAAAGAATAAAAATTTATTAGCTAGTCATAAAATTGGCATAGGAGGCACTTCAATGGGTGGCATCGTGACATCAGGCTGTCTGAAACTTTATGATTGGATACAAACAGCTGCAATATGCATGGGTGCACCTGGTTTTATAAAATTGGGTGAATACCAATTGCAACAATTTGCTAAAAGCGGAGTTAACTGGCCGATGTCAGAGGAAGACGTAGAAAAAATTAATGAAGCCCTTGCTAAATATGATGTCAGTTTAACACCAGAAAAATTCGCGGGTCGCCCTGTATTCTTTTGGCATGGAGAATTAGATAAAACAGTTCCTTTTCACGAAACGTATAAATTTTATGAAACATTACGGGAATACTATGAAGCAAACCCTGAATATTTAAAGTTCATGGTTAACAAAAGGGCTGGACATGCTGTACCACGTGACGGTATGCTAGCAGCTACTGCATGGCTTGCACAGCATTTGGCATAACAGGGTGCATCTGCTATGATAAGGTTAACACTATGATGGAAGGAGAAATACGAATGGATCAGGATATGAAAGATAGCATGTTAGGTGCTTTAGAAAACGTAATTGATCCTGAGCTTGGCATTGATATTGTCAACTTAGGTTTAGTATATGATGTGGAATTAGATGATGAAGGTGTTGCAACTGTTACGATGACACTAACATCTATGGGCTGTCCACTTGGTCCAGTCATTGTGGATCAAGTGAATACGGCGTTAGGTGAACTTCCAGAAGTGAAAAGTACAAATGTTAATATTGTATGGAATCCGCCTTGGTCGAAAGATAAAATGTCACGCTATGCCAAAATGGCATTGGGCGTACGTTAAAATGGATTATTTAAAACCCTGCTTATTTTTCAATAAGCAGGGTTTTTGCTTGTAACGAAACTAATCGATACGGCATATTTGTAATGGACAATTTTCACAGGCAATTTCATTTTTTAAAAATTGTAAATCATGAATGGTAATAAATCCTTTATCAAAAGTGATAATCTCATGTTTTTTTAAATCATTCAGCATACGATTAATCATTTCCCGACTTGTCGCACACAGATTTGCAATTTCTGTATTTGTTAGCTGAAAATCAATAAAAATCGAGTCATTTTCTACAGGTTTACCATACGTATTGGACAGCCGAATGAGCGTTGAAAATAGAGCACCTTTTTTACCGTTTAACACTAAATCGCGCAAACGACTCTGATGCTTTAAGTTTTCTGTTTGTAGCCACTTCATGTATTCCACCATAACTGTCGGCTGCTCTTCTAGTAAATGCTCCAAAGATTTACGACTCAAAACATACAACGTAGAGGGTTCTAAAACTTTGGCAGTCATTGAATTATAGACGAGATTACAAAATAACGAACCTTCTCCTATTATGCTGTCAGGGCCACAAATACGAATGGTTAATTCCTTACCCGTCTCGGATTCTTGGCTAATCGAAATAACACCTGATTGGATGTAATAAATTTCTTTTGCCCGTTCACCCTCTAGAAAAATTTTATTTCCTTTATTCACTTTGATAAAAACACCGTTGTTTTGAAAAAGATCTTTAATTTTTTCAAACATATTATCCATTAAAACCATATCTCCAACACATCGCTTTCTTTTTGTAATAAATGGCGATTATTACAAAAGGATAGTGGATTTCGATACTAAAACATAGAAACATACCATTATTATAACGTAAACTTCCATAATAAGTGAAAAAATTTTAGGGCGATTTCTTTGCTAAGCATTGTCTAGTGATGTAAAATAAAGTTAGTCAAAAAAGGTCAAACTTTTTTAATGAATAAGAATGGGTATATAAATAATGAGAAATATGAAAAAAAGGAGTGCTAGCTATGCAATTTCAACAAACAGACAATAAAAAACCATTAGAACAATTTGGGCGCAATTTAATTGAAGAAGTAAAAAACGGCAAGATGGATCCTGTTATCGGGCGTGATGAAGAAATTCGAAATGTAATTCGTATTCTAACACGTAAAACGAAAAATAATCCTGTATTAATCGGTGAACCAGGAGTTGGTAAAACGGCAATTGTGGAAGGTTTAGCACAGCGTATTGTTAAAGGTGATGTACCAGAAGGCTTGAAAGAATGTGTGCTATATGAACTGGATATGAGTGCGTTAATCGCTGGTGCAAGTTATCGTGGACAATTTGAAGAACGCTTAAAAGGTGTGCTAAAAGAAGTAAAAGAATCAGAAGGACAAATCATTCTATTTATTGATGAAATTCATACGATCGTAGGTGCAGGAAAAACAGATGGCGCTATGGATGCAGGAAATATGCTAAAACCTATGCTAGCACGTGGTGAATTACACTGTATTGGTGCTACTACCTTAGACGAATATCGTATGTACATTGAAAAGGATCCTGCCTTAGAACGTCGATTCCAGCAAGTACTAGTGCGTGAGCCATCTATAGAGGATACGGTATCCATTTTACGTGGTTTAAAGGAACGCTTTGAATTACATCACGCAGTACGTATTCATGACAGAGCAATTGTTGCGGCAGCAGAACTATCCAATCGCTATATTACAGAACGATTTTTACCTGATAAGGCCATTGATTTAATTGATGAGGCTTGTGCAATGATTCGTACAGAAATTGATTCAATGCCACAGGAATTAGACGCAGTCACACGTCGTATTATGCAGCTTGAAATTGAGGAACAGGCATTGCGTAAGGAAAAGGACGAGGCAAGTAAAAAACGTCTGGAGCAATTACGCGAAGAATTAACAAAGTTAAAAGAGTCATCTAAGGGCATGCGACAACAATGGGAAGCAGAAAAAGAAAAACTACACGATATTCAGAAAAAACGTGAAACATTGGATAAATATCGTCGTGATCTAGATGAGGCAGAAAGTAAATATGATTTAAATAAAGCTGCTGAATTACGTCATGGTAAAATTCCGACACTTGAAAAAGACATTCAGGTACTTGAAAAGGAATTAGAGAACGGTGCAGAATCTCGTATTTTACGTGAAGAGGTAACAGCAGATGAAATCGCAGCAATTGTTTCACGTTGGACAGGAATCCCTGTAACAAAATTAGTAGAGGGTGAGCGTGAAAAATTATTACGTTTAAAGGATACATTACATGAACGTGTGGTTGGACAAGATACAGCAGTTCAATTAGTGACAGAAGCGGTATGGCGTGCACGTGCAGGTATCAAAGATCCACACCGACCTATTGGTAGCTTTTTATTTTTAGGTCCAACTGGTGTAGGTAAAACAGAACTTGCCAAGGCACTTGCTGCACAGTTATTTGATTCAGAAGATCACTTTATTCGGATTGATATGAGTGAATACATGGAGAAACATAGTGTGTCTCGACTTGTTGGGGCTCCTCCAGGCTATGTGGGCTATGAGGAAGGTGGACAACTAACGGAAGCAGTTCGCCGAAATCCTTATTCTGTGGTGCTACTAGACGAGATTGAAAAAGCTCATCCTGATGTGGCGAACATTTTATTGCAAATTTTAGATGATGGGCGCATTACAGATAGTCAGGGACGAATGGTGAATTTTACAAATACAGTAGTCATTTTAACTTCGAATATCGGATCAAGTTATTTAATGGAGGCAAAGGAAAATGATGCGGCTGTGGAGGACTTAGTCATGTCAGCCCTACGACAACATTTTAAACCTGAGCTATTAAACAGAATGGATGATATCATCTTCTTCCATGCATTATCTACTAAACATTTAACTGCGATTGCCTGGAAGTATGTGGAGCAATTGATTAAACGTGTCGCAGAGCAAGAAATTACTTTATCTGTGGAGCAAGAAGTCATTGATTGGGTAGTAGAGCAAGGTGCAGATGCCCAATTTGGAGCAAGACCACTAAAACGCTTTGTACAGCGACATATCGAAACAGCCGTTGCTAAAGAACTATTACGCGGAGAAGTTTTACCGGGGGAGACGTTGCATGTGAAAATGCATGAGGGTCAATGTGTTGTGGAAAAATAACAGAAAAAACCTGTTCGGCATGAAGCTGAACAGGTTTTTTCTAGCTGAATTAATGATGGTCTGCAGCTTCTGGTGTAGGGTCGTTTGGAATGATTGCTCCAATAATAAAGATAAGGATGGAGAATACAACAGAAACGATTGCCCCAGTTTTGAAATCAAATGGTACACCAAGTACAGAGCTGACTACGTAGTTTAACATAGAAACTAGTAGGAATGACCATATGAACGTTACGATATATTGCATTAATTTCACCTCAACCGAACTTTTTTCATCATAAGGTTTTACTCATATTCATTATCATATCATAACATAAATCAAAAAAAAATGAACCATTTATGTGAAACATGGCGATTTTGTCACAACAAATATGAGATTTAGTATTTTATGTTTAGTAATGTAAAGTATTTAGGAACAGCTCTGAAATAGGGGAATGCGCTCCTAAGCGGGTGAAAAGTGCTCCAAAAGGGAAGAACACCGCTCATACATGATGCAAGGTGCTTTGAAAAATAATGAACAAGCTCAACAAAGTACGATAGATAAAGCTCTAAACAGAATAACCTCATTCCATAAAATTCTTCACTTCTATATTCAAAGAACACTACCCTCCGCCGCATAAATTTTAAATCATCTTGCGTCATTCCTTTTATATGCGTTATAATTATGACCAGTTACTAATAATTGATAGTAAGAAAGCTGAGGGGTTGCTATATGAACGCTGGTATTATAGGAATAGGCAAATATGTTCCTGAGAAGGTCGTTACAAATTTTGATTTGGAAAAAATCATGGATACTTCTGATGAATGGATTCGTACTCGAACAGGCATTGAAGAACGTCATTTTGCGGCAGATGATCAGGAAACTTCAGATTTGGCAGTAGCTGCTGCAAAAGAAGCTATTGCAAATGCGGGTATTACGCCTGAGGAAATTGGTTTAATTCTTGTAGCAACTGTCACACAGGATCAAACTTTTCCAAGTGTAGCTTGTATGATTCAGGAACAAATCGGAGCAGTAAATGCTGCAGCAATGGATCAAGCAGCAGCATGTGCAGGATTTATATATAGTTTAGTGACAGCAAAGCACTTTGTTGAGGCAAATGCTTATAAATATGTCTTAGTAGTAGGTGTTGAAAAGCTGTCTAAAGTCGTTGATTGGGAAGATCGCAATACAGCTGTATTATTTGGCGATGGTGCCAGTGCAGCTATCATTGGGCAAGTCTCTGAAGGTAGAGGTATTCTATCCTTTGAACTTGGTGCAGATGGTACAGGCGGAAAGAATCTTTATTTAACGAAGCAAGATACAATTGCGATGAATGGTCGTGAAGTGTTTAAATTTGCTGTTCGACAAATGGGTGAATCGGCTGTTAATGTATTAGAGAAAGCGGGATTAACAAAAGAAGACGTTGATTTCCTAGTGCCACATCAGGCAAATATACGTATTATGGAATCTGCACGTGAGCGTTTAGAGCTACCACCAGAAAAAATGTCAAAAACGATTCATAAATACGGAAATACTTCAGCAGCATCTATTGGTATTTCCTTGGTAGATGAGCTCGAAGCAGGTAAGATTAAAGAGGATGATTTATTAGTCCTTGTAGGTTTTGGTGGCGGCTTAACATGGGGTGCCGTAGCCATGAGATGGGGAAAATAAGTAGGAAAAATGCTTGAGGGGAGTAAGACAATGAGTAAAAGACGAGTAGTAATTACAGGAATTGGCGCAGTTACACCACTAGGAAATAGCATCGAAGAAACATGGGCAAACATTAAAGCTGGTAAATCTGGCATTGGTGAGCTGACACGTTTAAATAAAGATCTTTTTGCCGCAAAAATCGCCGCAGAAGTAAAGGACTTTGATATTGAAAAATACATTGATCGTAAGGAAGCACGTAAAATGGATCGCTTCACACAATACGCATTAGCGGCTTCTATTATGGCAATGGAAGATGCACAGCTAACAATTGATGAAGAGCTAGCTCCACGTGCAGGTGTATGGATTGGTTCTGGTATCGGTGGAATGGAAACATATGAACAACAATTTTTAACATTCCAAGAGCGTGGCGCAAGACGTGTTAGTCCTTTCTTTATCCCAATGATGATTCCTGATATGGCATCGGGCCAAGTCTCTATTCACTTTGGGGCAAAGGGGATTAATTCTTGTTCTGTAACGGCATGTGCTTCAGGCACAAACTCTATTGGTGATGCCTTTAAAGTAATTGAGCGTGGAGATGCTGATGTTATGATTTCTGGTGGTGCTGAATCACCAATCGTAACAATGGCGGTTGCAGGTTTTTGTGCCAATACAGCACTATCATTAAATCAAGATCCACAAGCAGCATGTCGCCCATTCGATAAAAACCGAGATGGCTTTATTATCGGAGAAGGAGCGGGTATTGTCATTTTAGAAGAATATGAACATGCAAAAGCTCGTGGTGCCAAAATCTATGCTGAAGTTTTAGGTTATGGTGCAACTGGGGATGCGCATCACATTACGGCTCCAGCTCCAGAGGGTGAAGGTGCAGCACGTGCGATGACGCAAGCATTAACAGATGGTGGCGTAGAGCCATCACAAGTTGATTATATTAATGCCCATGGTACAAGTACGCCATATAACGATTTATTCGAAACACAAGCTGTGAAAACTGCTTTTGGTGATCATGCGTATAACCTTGCAATGAGCTCAACAAAATCTATGACGGGTCACTTATTAGGAGCAGCAGGTGGTGTGGAAGCTATTTTCACAGCATTAGCCCTTAAAGAAGGGATTTTACCACCTACAATCAATTTAAAAGATCCTGATCCTGAATGTGATTTAGATTATGTTCCAAACGAAGCAAGAGAAGCAAATATTCAATATGCAATGAGTAATTCTCTTGGTTTTGGTGGTCATAATGCAAGTCTCCTATTCAAAAAATATGAAGCATAATAGATAAACATAAAAAAACGTCAGCCAAATTTAAATGGCTGACGTCTTTTTTTATAGTTTTGTGAATAAATGATAAGTAAGAAGAAATAGAAAGGATGCCCTTACTATGTTTCGTCTCTTTTTATTTTTAGTAAGTTATGGCTTAATGATCCTCTCTGTAGGGAATCTCATATTGTATTTAAATTACCGCACACTAGGTTATTCATGGAAGGTTGTTTTCAAATTTATTTTTCAAACAACAGAATTTTATATGGCGGTAGGAGCCTGTATCATCATCTGCGCAGTTGTGCTTGATTTGGGCTTTGATCGATCCTCAGACAAGCCGTAAGTTTAGCGACGTGCGCGACCAAGACCCATAGCATCTTCCATACGTTTTAATGTAGCACTAGCAATCGCATTCGCCTTTTCAGCACCTTCATCTAGAATGACATCTAATTCTGATGATTCTACTAGATGATAGAATTTCTCTTGAATAGGTGTTAGGTGTTCAATTACTGCTGTTGCTACACCCTGCTTGAATCCACCATAACCAATTCCCTCATATTTTTTGACTAAATCTTCAACGGCTACCCCTGAAATAGCTGATTCGATTGTCAATAAATTTGAAACACCTGGTTTATTTTCCACATCAAATGCAACGATGCCGTCAGAGTCAGTTACAGCTGATTTAATTTTTTTCTCAATGTCTTTCGCAGTATCTAATAAGCGAATTGTCGCTTTCGTATTTGGATCTGATTTACTCATTTTCTTTGTTGGCTCTTGTAAGGATTTAATGCGTGCGCCAGCTTTAGGTAATTGAATTTCTGGAATTGTTAAAACCTCGCCAAAGCGTTTGTTAAAGCGTTCTGCAAGGTCACGAGTTAGCTCAATATGCTGCTTCTGATCATCGCCGACAGGTACAATATTTGTGTTATAAAGTAGAATGTCTGCAGCCATTAGCGGTGGATATGTTAAAAGAGCAGCAGATACGCTTTCCTTACCATGTGATTTATCTTTGAATTGTGTCATACGTTCTAGCTCACCGATAGACGCAACACATTGTAACATCCATCCTGCCTGAGCATGCGCTGGCACCTCTGATTGAATAAATAATGTCGATTTTTTAGGGTCAATGCCAGTAGCAATGTAGGTAGCAGCAAGCTTACGAATACTTTCTCGTAATTCTTTAGGATCTTGTGCAACAGTGATGGCATGTTGATCAACGATACAATAAATAGTGTTTCCTTCATCTTGTAGTGCCGGGAACTGCTTGAATGCTCCTAAATAGTTCCCTAATGTTACGATACCTGTAGGCTGTACGCCAGAAAAAATAGTTGTCATTAAAAAATTCCTCCTCGAATTCAATTGCTGTAACTTGTGTCACAGTGTTGTCTTCACCTTTCAGCTTGGTGATGAAGACAAAAAAACATCATGCGTCCTCATTAGATCTTTTCTAATGAAGGGACGAATGATGTTTGAATCCGCGGTACCACCCAGCTTGCCTAAAAAGGCCACTCAGCTTCGTAACGTGAAGGGACGAGCTTTGCTAATAGCTTCAAGTAGCCGTTCACAAAGCTAACTCGGAAGTCCATTCCACATGCATCCACGATCTGTTTACAGCAACCACAGACTCTCTATACGTGAATTAGCATATGTACTACTCTTCGTCAGCGTTTTTCTCAATTTAAATTGTTCAAATTGATTTGATTGCAAAGAATTATATTATAAAGATTCCTTTGTGTAAAGTCAGACTTTTGACGGTGTTTTTTTTCTAGAAAAAATTATATGCTTTTTTTGTTATGTAATTTTGTTATAAATTTATAATTTTTTATTAAAAAATTGTTTAGATGTACACGTGGGATTGACAATTTTCTCGATTATTTTTCTTAAATGAGAACAACTGAGATATCTGTTTAGATGTTTAAAATGCTTTAAAAATGGGAATGGTAGTAGTAGCACATAAGTTTGAAGAAAATACATCATATTTGAAAGCTGTATGAATAGACAGAATATTTATGGATAGGTTCAGATTTTTTTTATTGGAACTATATTCAAATACAGCTGAGTACTGTATAATGGTACTGTGTATTTTACATTACATTAATTCTAATTTAACACATTGGTTCTGGTTTATAGATAATGATTTTTAAATGAAAGGATGTGTCAGAATGATCGTAACCCTATTTACATCACCAAGTTGTACCTCTTGTCGTAAAGCAAAAGCTTGGTTAGAGGAGCACGAAATTCCATATACAGAACGTAATATATTTTCTGAACCGCTTAGCATAAGTGAAATAAAAAAAATTTTACGTATGACAGAAGATGGGACTGATGAAATCATTTCCACTCGTTCTAAAATATTCCAAAAATTAAATGTGGACGTTGAAAGCTTACCATTACAACGTTTATATGAATTAATTCAGGAATATCCTGGCTTACTACGTAGACCAATCATTTTAGACGAAAAACGTCTGCAGGTTGGCTACAATGAAGATGAAATTCGTCGTTTCTTACCTCGAAAAGTTCGAGCATATCAATTACAAGAAGCGCAACGAATGGTGAATTAAACCTTTCTATTCTGAATAATATATGTAATAGATGTTACAGATGTGGAATACATGTTGTGACATCTTTTTTTTATGTTTTACTTCTGTAAAACCTTCTATATGAAGTATAATAATTAATAGGGAAAAGTCATATATTTCCGTAAAAGTATGTTAAACTTGATTTAAGTTAAATAGTTTACTACAATTTCAATAATTCAAATATCTTCTGTGAAACGGTGTATATCCTTTTCATTTTATGACAGAACAGCATACAATAGAGTTAGAGACAACTGTGAACACAAAAATTCATGTTTACGGTTACTCGATGGTTTTACTGTAGTGTGGTCAAAGGTTGAAAAACAAATGCAGTATGAAGGTTAAAAACAAAGAATAAAAGCATACTAATGAAACAAACTGTTTTTCGACATATGACAGTGAAGGGAGATGAGGTCTAGTGGACATCGAACGTGTAAATGAAAATACACTCAAGCTCTTTATTACGTACAATGATATAGAGGATCGCGGCTATAGTCGTGAAGAAATTTGGTACAATCGAGCAAAGGGTGAACAACTTTTTTGGGATATGATTGATGAAGTAAACACGGAGGATTATTTTGATGTAGAGGGTCCGATTTGGATTCATATCAATGCATCTGAAGTAGGCTTAGAAATCATTGTCACACGTGCACATATTTTAAAAGACGGTGAAACATTAGATGGTCATTCGAATTTTGATGAACACAAAGATATGTTTGCACCATTCGATGAAGTTGGAGAGGATCTTCTTAGCCAACTAACTCAATTTGGTGACATGGATGAGTCAGAATTATTTATGGATACAGACATTTATGTTTATAAATTTAAAGATATTGATGAGTTAATCCCTGTCGCAAAACGAATGACAGACGAATTAGTGGATTCCTCATTATTCAAATATGAAAATTGGTACTATCTAGTTGTTGATTTCGGAAACGCAGATGAGGATTTAAATCGTCATGATAGAAATGCAGTTATCAAGGAATTTTTAACACCATCCAATTTTACAATTCATCGTCTAGAGGAGTACGGTGAAAAGATTATGGAATTCAATTGCTTTGAAACAGTTCGAAAATACTTTGCATAGGCAATGAAACACTAATTATTTTAGACTGTAGTGAAACTCGTAAATGAATCGAGTTTCGCTACAGTCCTTTTTTATGTTTTCAGCATCAAAGAGCTTGAATAAGAGCTCATTTTTAAAATTTCAAGAAAAAGGTGCTTTATTTTTGTTAGTGAAAATCCATTCTATTATAGTTGGCTAAAAAGGAGCTGATACTATGCTGATTGCCTATAACAATCAACAGCAACTATTTCTCCCATATCAATATACGAGGAAAGCTTTACAGCGATATAGGCGGCAAATGAAATTTTATTGCCCTCAATGTTTAGAACAAGTTCAATTGAAAATAGGTAACTATAATATTCCCCACTTTGCTCACTTCACAAAAAATCAATGTTCACAGCTGTTCGCAGAAGGTGAATCTAAAATACATTTACAAGGTAAAGTGCAATTATATGAGTGGCTCCAAAAGCATGGACATCAGGTGAAACTAGAACCATATTTAAAGGAGCTTTCTCAGCGCCCAGATTTGCTTGTTACACTCGATAAGGAGCAGTTTGCAGTTGAATTTCAATGTAGTACTATCTCTCATGAAAAATGGCACCAACGAACAATGGGCTATGAAAGAAACGATATACAAGCAATTTGGCTTTTTCAAACTCCGCAAGGCAAAGAAGCTGTCAACGGCATCAGAAAAATTAGAATCTCTCCACTCTTGCAAAAAGCGTTTATAACGACAACGGATTTACCATATTTATTGACGTACAACCCGGTGACAGCCCAGTTTGTTTATTGGACGAATCTTCTTCATGTTCATGGGCATACTTTCATAGGTAAAGTACAGAAAATTTCGGTCGATCTACAACATTTCCCTTTTTATAGACCTCAACGTATTACCCCAGAAGAATTTCAACGCTATTGGCAGCTCTATAAACAGACTTGTAGGCAATTTGCGCATAGTCGTCTTTTACATAGCAAGAAGGGGGCACAAGATCCATTTTTACGTAATTGCTATGAATTAAATCTTTCTCTTACTGCTCTGCCACCATACATTGGTATTCCAGTGAAAGAAGGAGCAGCTATCCCTTTGTTTACGAGCGAGTGGCAAATAATGCTGTTTTATTTTAGTAAACAATTAGGACGTCTTCCATTTGAATTAACAAAGGGGCAGATGGAAAACTTTTTATGTAAGCATCAGCTCGAAGTAACCGAACAAGCACTCAGGGCTATTCAAAATTATGGGTATCTTCTTAAGCGTATGTATCATGAAAATGGTTTACTAGATAATTGTGAGCAAGTCTATGTACATTTATTTGCAATTGCCACAATATACTGAGAAAATATGAGAGTAAAAGGAAAAAAGCACATATAAAGGGGGCTGGCATATATGGCTAGTAATAGTAATCAGGTTTTGGTTCGAAAAGAAGTACCAGAAGAATTAACATGGCGCTTAGAAGACATCTTTGTAACAGATGCAGCTTGGGAAGAGGAATTGAAGGAGGTTGCAGAGCTTGCTAAACAAGCACCTAGCTATGCAGGTACTTTAAATAATGGGGCAGAGGCATTATTAGCAGCTTTACAGTATCATGATCATATATATGAACGTGCAATGAAGCTCTACACATATGCTCATATGCGCTATGATCAAGATACTACAAATAGCTTTTATCAAGATATGAACAGCCGTATTCAAACATTGGCAACGAGTATCTCAGCTGGCCTTTCCTATTTAACGCCAGAAATTCTGTCATTAAGTGAAGAAACGATTGAACGCTACTTAACAGAAAATCAAGACCTACAACAATATAAGCAATCTTTAAAAGAAATTACAATGGCACGTCCACATGTATTACCAGCAGAACAGGAGGCATTGCTAGCGCAAATGTCTGAGGTGACAGGTACAGCTTCGAATACATTCAGCATGTTAAACAATGCCGATATGGTATTCCCTCATGTGAAAAATGAAGAGGGAGAAGAAGTACAACTTACGCATGGTAATTATATCAAGTTTTTAGAGAGCAAGGATCGCTCTGTACGTGAAGGCGCATTTAAGGCTATGTACGAAACATATGGCAAGTTTAAAAATACGTTCTCAGCTACGCTAACTGGTAATGTAAAGAAGCATAATGTAAGTGCTCGAATTCGTCATTATGAATCTGCACGCCACGCTGCCATGTCTAATAACTTCATTCCCGAAAATGTCTATGATCAGCTGGTGGAAACAATTCATAAGCATTTACCAGCTATGCAACGTTATATTTTGTTGCGTAAGAAATTATTGGGTGTAGACGAATTGCATATGTGGGATTTATTTGCGCCACTAGTTAAAGAGGTGGAAATGAAGGTCTCTTATGATGAAGCGAAAGATATTTTAGTAAAGGCTTTAGCTCCATTAGGGGAGGAATATCAAAGCATCGTTCAAAATGGACTGGATAACCGCTGGGTCGATGTTTTAGAGAATAAAGGGAAGCGTAGTGGAGCCTATTCTTCAGGCGCTTATGGTACGAATCCGTATATTTTAATGAATTGGCAGGATAATGTGAACAATCTATTTACATTAGCACATGAATTTGGCCATAGTGTTCATAGTTATTATTCACGCAACAACCAGCCATTTGTTTATGGAGACTACTCTATTTTTGTGGCAGAGGTCGCTTCTACTTGCAATGAAGAGTTATTAAATGACTATTTACTGAAAACAATTGATGATCCACAACAAAAAATATACTTATTAAACCATTGGCTAGATGGCTTCAGAAGTACGGTATTCAGACAAACAATGTTTGCAGAGTTCGAACACCTTATTCATCAGATGGATAAGAACGGTGAATCCTTGACAGCAGATCGTTTAACAGAAGTTTACTATGAATTAAACAAAAAGTACTTCGGTGATGATATGGTGGTAGATGAGGAAATAGGCTTAGAATGGGCTCGTATTCCACACTTCTACTATAATTACTATGTTTATCAGTATGCGACTGGTAAATCAGCCGCTACAGCATTGAGTAAACAAATTTTAGAGGAGGGTGCACCAGCTGTAGAACGTTATATTAATAACTTCTTAAAAGCGGGATGCTCTGATTTCCCTATTGAGGTATTAAAGGCAGCAGGCGTTGATATGAACGTAGCTAAGCCAATTGAAGATGCATGTAAAGTATTTGAAGAACGTTTAAATGAATTAGAAAAATTATTGTTAAATAACTAATTAATTAGGCTATAGGAATGTTCCTATAGCCTAATTCTTTTTATTAACAGCATAAATTAAAAGGAAAGAATAATGTTTTTTTTTGATTTCTAAATAGTTTAAAAGTGTGCATCTTGGAAAAATACTGTTTGTAATCGCTTTCTATTTGACAAATTTGTGAATCTAGTATTGGTTTCATTGCTAAATATATTATTCCATGATAGAGTAATTCTTGTGAAATAAATCACAAAACAAACATACACCCCTTTGTTTGAACGTGAACATTTCTCCCATCCCCTTTGTGAAAAAGAAGCGTCTCTATCGGTCGAGGATAGAGGCGCTTCTTTGTATTTTGCGTTATCTTGAAAAAGGGACTCCATCATGATGATTGGAGTCCCTTTTGTTTATTTTATTATTTAAGACGCCATAACGTAGCGTGAGTAGTCTGGATTCGTTCGATCTTTTGTTGCAGCATGCGTTTCTTTAGTTCACGCTCTGCTGCTTGCTCTGTTAATGAATAGATAAAAGCTATTTCATTTGTAGAAAGAGTATGGAATTTAGAAAATAAGTCCTCTATTGATGGTAAAGGCTGACGGACAAGCTGTTCGTTCAGCATTTCTTGTAAAATATGTTCATAAACTTCATAGGAATAGCTACCACTAACTTTTAGTCCCTCATCTTCAATACATTCATTGAAAAATACGATACTTGGTACTTCATCTACTTCCATTTCGCGTTTAATATATAAATCGCATTGGAAAGCACGTGCTGCCTCTTTTGAACCAAAGTCAACAGTAAACTCATTCATATCGAGTTGAACATCCTCAGCTATTTTTAAAAGCGTTGCATAGGAGTTTACATCTTGATGACTTAATAATACGTATTCTTGTAGTTTCGACAAATAACGCGCACCTGCACGTTTCCCCTGTAATTCAGCTGCTTTAATAGCGATAGAAGGTAAAACAGGGTGATTAATATCAAGTTCGATTCCTGAAATACAGCCTTTGACACGTTTACTTAAGCAATTTAAAGAAGTAAGTTCTGTACTTAAAACAAAGCGCCATGTGAAGTAATGGTTGTATTCAAGCTGTAATTTACGAAGAGTTGCTTGCATACTGAAAGCTTCAGGGCAAAGTGGATCTACGAAAATATACAATTCAATTGGCTTGTTTGCAGTAGAAATCGTTGGCGTTGGCTCTTGCAACATTTGAATATTATTCACGTAACAATTCCCCCTCATCGTCATTTGGCGTATTAACCATGTGATGAGCTGTTAATACTAAACGTTGATAATAAGTCTCACGGAACTTCCCTTCCAAACCTACCTCATCCATTGCTTCTGACATACACTCTAGCCAAGCTTGAGCGCGGTCAGGTGTAATAGGAAAATTCATGTGACGTGCACGCATCATCGGATGACCATGCTCCTCAGTAAAAAGATTTGGCCCTCCTAAATACTGTGTTTGAAATTGAATTTGTTTACGGGCTGTTTCTGTTAAATCCTTTGGAAAGATTGGAATAAGATCAGGATGCTGAGCAACTCTTTTATAGAACGCATGAATGAGTTCTGACAGTCTTTCAGCTCCCAGCTCCTCATAAGGAACAGTGTATTTTCGACTCATAAGTTATATGCTCCTTTAATTCTTTATATCGTAAAGTACCATATTGTATACTTCATCCTCATCAAATTGTGAAATTCTTGTGACTACCTTCATTCTATCAACGTCTTTTCGTTAACACAAACAAAGAGCTCTTTCGAATTGCTGTTCGCTACAAAAGCACAAATTTCACCACTATGGGTGAAATTTGTTGGAAATGACATAGATAACAGGAAAGATGCGATTACACTGTAAAGTAATTCATCACTTTTTTGACATAATTCTGTGTTTCTTTGAAAGGAGGGATTCCTCCATATTTCGTAACACGAGATGCGCCAGCATTATAAGCTGCTAATGCTAGTGAAGGGTCATTATTAAACTTATCTAGCATTTGACGCAAATATTTTGCACCAGCCATAATATTCTGCTCTGGATCAAAAGCGTTAGTCACACCCAAATATTGTGCTGTTTTGGGCATGAGTTGCATTAAACCTTGCGCACCCGCATGGCTTACTACAGTTGGATTAAAATTAGATTCTTGTTTAATAACCGCTGCAATAAGCTTCGCGGGTATCTGATAAGTAGCGGCTGCTTTTTCAATAATGGCAGTATACTCATTTGATCCTGCTAGTGAATTAGCATATGCTGTAGAGCCTATTACATCGTCTGAAACATAGGAATCAAGTTTGTTATTAGCATATGTGTTTGCTAAAGCTTGTTTGACTGATTCAGGTATAAACACAGCATTAGACCCTTTGTAAAGTAATGATTCTAATGGACTTTGCTCCAAAGTAGCTAATTCTTTGACGAAATTTGAATTATTTGCTGTTCCTGTAGCAAGCAAGCTTGATAATTTAGCATTACTTGCTGTCGAAGTTTCTCCTAATAATTCGTTAATCATATCAGAAAAAATAGACTCATTGTCTGTGGGTGAACTTTCGCTTGATCCAAGTGTTTGCAAAGCCCGAATTTCTAGTAAAGATTTGAATGATTGAATATCCAAGGAGTCAGACACCTTCCTTTTTTCTACTTTTATAAATTTTGTGCTTTTAGTGCCTTCATAAAACGAGCAATTTTTTTATCAGTTGGTTGCTTATCAATACCATATTGTTGTAAAAATTCGTCGAAAATTATATTTCCTTTTATTGCATCTTTTGCTTCATATTCTACCTCATAATCGTCACGCTGCAAATAGAAAGAATGATCAAAAACGAGAAGTCCCTCTTTGTAGGGAATTTCGACACGATCTGTAGTGAGAGAACCAAATACATGCAATTGTTCTAAAGGAATGTGATGAAGAGCTAATCTTTTAGCTACCTCTTGAGCATAAAATCCTTTGCCATCTAACATTTGTTGCGCCTCTATTGCTGTTATTTCATCCGTCGTTTCAAGGTGAGCATGCTCGGCGTTTTTTTCTTTGAGCGTACATTCGAAATAATCACCAATTTGTCTAATACGAAGACCACTTTGTAGGTTGCGAATTGCTTGATTAGGTGTGTCAAAATAATGATTTGTTTGACGATGAATAGCATTTTGGCTAATGTGGAACTCTTGTAATAATTGTTCGTATTGTTGTTTTGTTAATAGATTTTTAAATTCAATTTCAATTTCTTGTGTCATTTATAGTCACCTATTTATTTTTTATTTTTCATCCGTTGTTTCGCTCGAATTAATATTTACACACTGCAACTATTTACCCTGTGTGCTAAAATAAGAGGAAGAGTACAACGAAAAGGGGAACCGCATGTGCGTAAAATTTATACAATAGATACATCGAATTTTGAACAAGATCAACTTCATTTTAGTTTAAACGACAATGAAGTAAATTTACAGTTAAAACCTGCTGGACAACTCATTGCAGATTCAGATGATTTTGCATTCATTTATTTACTTGATGCAGGTGAAGACTATCATTACTTGCGTTTTCCACCGAGTAGTTGGGAGAATCTTGTACATATTTTACAAAAAGGGAAAAATCCATTGCTACGAATAGGTGAAGAAGTGATTGAGCTGACAAATTTCTACGAGGAATTGGAAATGCTCGTGTATAATATTGAAGGAAATTACAATTATGGGGCAGAATTTGTCCAGGCAGTGGAACAACACTTCAAGGCTATTCTTGCTGAATAGAAAGACAAAACGAACAGACGGTGGTGTTCGATACCGATTGTCGGGAGGTTTTTACAATGGGACAATGGGAAATTTTTTTAAGTCCTTATAAACAAGCAGTAGACGAATTAAAAGTAAAATTAAAGGGCATGCGTTCGCAATTTGGTATTGTTAATGCAAATTCACCAATTGAATTTGTTACAGGACGTGTCAAGCCTTTAGCAAGTATATATGACAAAACGTTAGAAAAAGGACTAGCTTTTGAGCCTTCTAAACAACTTGGTGATGAACTTGGTGATATTGCTGGCCTTCGGATTATGTGTCAATTTGTTGATGATATTTCAACGGTAACTGAGCTAATTCGTCAGCGAAAAGATATGCGTGTAGTGGAAGAACGCGATTATATTACACATAATAAGCCTAGTGGTTATCGCTCCTACCATATGATAGTGGAGTATCCTGTTGAAACAATTCAAGGAAAAAAAGTAGTATTAGCAGAAATACAAATCCGTACACTAGCCATGAATTTCTGGGCTTCAATAGAGCATTCTTTAAATTATAAATATAAGGGCATGTTCCCAGAAGAAATTAAGAATCGCTTGCAAAGTGCTGCCGAGGCAGCATTTCGGTTGGATGAAGAAATGTCATCCATTCGTAGTGAAATTCAAGAGGCACAGGCCTACTTTAGCGAATATAAAGAAGCATCGAATCCTAATTTACTAACGGAGAAGGAGCGTGACGCGCAATGAAATTTTCGATTCAATCACGTAGAGATGCACAATCTAACGAGCTGATGGAACTTGCTAAAACCTATTTACAGGATTTTGGCTTGACCTATGATGAAGAGACGCCAGAAATTGTTGTTTCGATTGGAGGAGATGGCACACTATTGCATGCCTTTCATCGATATTCCCATTTATTAGATCAGGTAGCCTTCGTTGGTATCCATACAGGGCATTTAGGATTTTATGCGGATTGGAAACCATCTGAATTAGAAAAATTAGTTTTGTCCATTGCTAAGAAGGATTTTAATGTTGTGGAATATCCACTGCTGGAAGTAAGGGTAGAGCATCATAATGCCGAATCAAATACGTATCTTGCTTTAAACGAAGCAACCGTCAAATCGCCAGATGTTACACTTGTGATGGATGTAGAGTTAAATGGCAATCAATTTGAGCGTTTCCGTGGTGATGGTCTTTGTGTATCCACTCCCTCGGGTAGTACGGCTTATAATAAAGCTCTAGGTGGAGCCATCATACATCCTACACTAGCGGCACTCCAAGTCACTGAAATTGCCTCAATTAATAACCGCGTTTTCAGGACAGTAGGATCGCCATTAATCTTACCAGCACACCATCATTGTGTATTGCGTCCTGTAAATGAACAAAATTTTAATATGACTGTTGATCACTTGCAAATTACTCAAGGTGATGTCAAAGCCATAGCGTTTAATGTAGCAAATGAAAGAGTACGTTTTGCCCGTTTCCGACCATTCCCATTTTGGGAGCGAGTGCATGAATCATTTGTTGCAAATGAATAACGTGGATACAAGATTTACATTACAATTTGAGGCAAAGAAAAATGGCCAATTATTACGAGAGGCTCTTCAAGAGTGGCGTATTTCTAAGCGAGCTCTAACAGCTATTAAGTTTGATGGTGGCATGTTGACTGTGAATGATGTCGAACGTAATGTGAGACATATCCTGCAAGTTGGAGATTGTGTGAAAGTAACGTTTCCTCCTGAAGAAAAAAGTGAAGGGCTTGCTATCGAGCATGGAGATTTGTCCATTGTATACGAAGATGATGCCATCTTAGTGCTCAACAAACCAGCTCATCAAAGTACGATACCCTCACGAGAGCATCCAACAAACAGCATTGCAAATTTAGTTTGTGGCTATTTTCAGCAACAAGGATTGGCCTCTACGGCTCATATTGTTACAAGGCTAGACCGAGATACATCAGGTTTACTATGCATAGCTAAGCATGCTCATATTCATCATTTAACAGGGCTTGCTCAGCGTAAGAGAGAGATTTCAAGACAATATGAAGCCATTGTACATGGGCATGTCGAACAAAACTTTCAATCGATTATAGCTCCGATTGGTCGTAAAGAAGCTAGTATTATTGAAAGAGAAGTACGAGAAGATGGACAATATGCACATACGGATGTAAAGGTTCTGAAGCGTTTTTCACTGGGTGCTGAACCAATGACACATGTACGACTTCAATTGCATACAGGGCGTACACATCAAATTCGCGTGCACATGTCACATCTTGGACACCCACTTGTGGGGGATGACCTTTATGGTGGTAGTCGTCTTCAGATTGATCGACAAGCATTACATTGTGTATCTTTAAGTATGGAGCATCCTTTAACAAGTGTGCCATTACACTTTACAAGTATGCTAAATGAAGACATGCAAAGATTACTGAAGGAATCTTCAGCATAAATTTTTGATAAAAGGAGGTGTTCGCGCAAACGAGCATCTCCTTATCATTTTTTGAATTAGGTTAAACTGTGTATTTCTTCACGAGGGAGATTCTTAATATCACAGGTCGTATGGTAGGTGAAAATTGGATGTATTGTTTATCTGCGCGTCAACAACAACTATCCTGGAGTTTAGAGAATTAGATTATTTTACACCTTATTCATAACAAAGTGACAAAGGTAAGGTATAGTAAAATAGAATCGCCATGATTTTAGGCGTAATATTGAATTTTATAAAAATCTGCCCAATTGCTCATAAATATAACTTAAAAAAGAGTTTGCAGAAAAGGTACATTACACTCTATTATATAGAAGGTAGATTTACGGCAGCATTGCCCGTAAAATGATTGAAAGCTCGGAAGGAGGGGACAAGCATGATAGAGGAAAGAAATGAAAAGGATGATGTGCAATTTGATGAGGCACATCTACGAGAAATGCTGGAAGCACATAATATTGACGCATTCCGTGATGAGTTTTTAGAACTTCATCCATATGATCAGGCAACGTTTTATGAAAAGGTGGAACCTGATATAAGGAAAATCATCTATTCGTTCTTGTCTCCGACAGAAATGGCTGATATTTTTGAGGCAATCGATATTGAAGATGATGAGTATAAAGCATATCTTGCTGAAATGGATCCATCATACGGTGCAGAAATGCTATCTCATATGTATGCGGATGATGCGGCAGATGTCTTAAATGAACTGGATACAGCACAGCGCGAAAGCTATTTAGAAATGATGGATGAAGAAGCGGCAGAAGATATTAATGAGCTATTAAGCTACGATGAATATACTGCTGGTTCTATCATGACCACTGAATATGTCGCTATACCAGAAAATTCAACAGTTCGTTCAGCTATGGCCATTTTGCGTAAAGAGGCACCAGATGCAGAGACCGTTTATTATATTTTTGTTGTGGATGAAGAACATCGTCTAACGGGTGTTATTTCGTTACGTGATTTAATCATTGCTGACGAGGATACACTTATTCGTTCCATTATGAATGAACGTGTCGTGATGGTACATGTAGGCGATGACCAAGAAGAAGTCGCGCAAATTATGAAGGATTATAATTTTTTAGCGACACCTGTTATTGATGATAAAGGAGAATTACTTGGTATTATCACGGTTGACGATATTATTGATGTTATTGATGAAGAGGCTTCTGAGGATTACTCTAAATTAGCTGGTATTTCGGATATGGATAAATTTGATGTAACACCATTCCAAGCAGCTAAAAAACGTTTGCCATGGCTAGTAGTTCTACTGTTTCTAGGTATGTTAACAGCTAACCTAATGGGGCAATTTGAGGATACTTTAGATAAGGTTGCCTTACTAGCGGTCTTTATTCCATTAATTTCAGGAACTTCAGGTAATAGTGGAACACAGGCATTGGCCGTGGCCATTCGAGGGATTGCAACAGGTGATGTAGAAGAACATAGTAAATTGAAGTTACTATTACGTGAAGCAGGTACTGGCTTAATGTCAGGCATTGTTTGTGGATTAATTGTTATTGGGATCGTTTATTTTTGGAAACATGAACTTGTCCTAGGTATGTTAGTAGGGGCAGCGCTTTGTGGTTCTATTTTAGTGGCAACATTAGCTGGTTCATTTATTCCATTGTTAATGCATCGACTAAAAATTGACCCTGCTGTTGCATCAGGACCCTTTATTACTACATTAAATGATATTACAAGTATTTTAATTTATTTGGGCTTAGCGACAGTTTTCTTAAGCCAAATAGGCTAAGAACCAATTTGCTTACTTTCGCATATTGTATGGAAAAAAGGGAAGTGAGTAAAGTGGATCAAGAACCACGCTTGTTTATAAAATCACCATCATATTTTTTAAATATTTCTAAGGTGTTACATGAACTTGATTTGGATGAAAGTACATCTGTCTATGTAAAGGACACTATGTTCGATGAGCAAATAGTTGAAGAAAAAAATGAGACAGTGGATGAAGTACAAATAGATCCTTATTTACTGAAACAGCTCCAGTTTTTAGAAAAACCATTTCGTCAGAGAGCCTATCAGCCATTATTAGTTTGTTTAAAGGATGGTAGAAAATTAACTGGGACAGCTTCAGATGTACAGAATGATTCTTTAATGCTCACATCATTAGAATTAAAAATACAGGAAATCATTCATTTTGAAGATATACAGCAAATACTTTGGCGAGGAAGAAAATTGCCAACTTTATAAAAAAAGTGTACAGCAGAGGATGCTGTACACTTTTTTTATGTGTGTGTGTCAAAGGTGAAAGAATTAGTCACAAATCCCTAAGTCAACATCAGCGATACATTGTACAGCGCAGAAGCAAGATAAATCCACAGTAATACAGCTATCTGTTGAGCTCCAGTCATCTACTTTACAGATTTTCTTCATGTTGATACAACAACCATCTTTGCTTAGTAAGTCTACTGTACTTTCACTAGAGTCAAATGTACATAATGGCTCTAAAACACGTAAAGTAGCACAGCATTCATCAAACATATCTTCTACGCGGAAGAATACGGATGTACAAATACAAGGATCTGCTGTTGGAGAGTTAAAGAATGCTTTGAAAGGAGTACCATCTTTTGTAATTAACATGAAAACACGTGTATCTGCTTGTGAGCGTGCAGGACTAACAATCCCGCCTAGTGGCTCTAAGAAACAGTTTGCTGTACATGGAGAACACTCATCTCGCACCGCTTGATTTTGAATATCTAAAATAGCGCGAACTACGTCACAAACGCAGCCTGCTGAATGGATTGGTCCAATAGGATTTGTTGGCTTACCACAACCCATATTGTCACCCCCTTTCCTTGTTACTACTTCTACAATATGTACTTTTGAAAACTGGACTCGGGCTTTTGTGTATTTCTTTGAATGAATAGTTTTTTTATGTGTGGAGAAACTGTAAAGAAAAGGAGGGTAAAACTTGAGGCTACTAGGAATGACGTTACCTCTCTTAGTTGTTTTATCGCTGTTAAATGGTTGTGCTGAAAAGGAAAAATTTATCGTCTATGGGTCTCCACAAAATGAAAGTGAAGTCGAAACCCTTATTAAAGAAGAAGACTATGTTGATCGCTCAACGGTTATTCAATATGACGATAGTATGCTTATCGCAGTACAAATTAAACCATGGGAAAAGTGGAAAAAAACTAAGTTAGAGAAAAAATTGCAAAAGAAATTTGAAGAGAAATATCCAAACAAAGAAGTGTTTGTCTCCGCTGATTACAAAATTTTTTATGAAGCCAATAAAATAAAAAAGGATCAGATGGAAGATAATAAATTAAGCGATAAAATTACAGAACTAAAAGAGCTTGCAAAGGAGGAGACATAAATGGAAAAAGAGCAGTATCAACAGTTAGAGCAAAATGTTACACCAAAGCCCCCTTATTTAAAGAATGTAGCAAAAGCCTTTTTCGTTGGCGGTTTTATTTGTGCAATCGGTCAAGCTGTGTCTCTTTTTTATATTATTTTCTTCAATTTTACAGAAGCAACAGCAGGAAATCCTACGGTTGCAACGATGGTATTTTTCGCAATGATATTAACAGGTCTTGGCCTTTATAAAAGAATTGGTCAATTTGCTGGGGCTGGATCAGCAGTTCCAGTAACAGGCTTTGGTAATGCTGTTATTTCGGCAGCAATCGAGCATCGTTCTGAAGGGCTAGTATTGGGAGTCGGAGGAAATTTATTTAAATTAGCAGGATCAGTTGTTTTATTTGGTGTAGTGTCAGCATTTTTTGTAGCGCTCATTAAATATATCCTCGTAACGATAGGAGTGGTTTCATGGTAATTGTATTTCAATCGAAGCCCTCTCTTTTAGCAGGTGGTGTGGTAGCAGGTCCATTAGAAAATAGGAGTATTTTTAGTCAATATTTTGACTCTGTGTATGATGATGAACGTTGGCAAATGAAAACAAACGAACAGGGACATCGTAAAATGATCGAAGAGGCCTGTGAATTTGCTATGAAAAAAATGGGCGTACAAAAAGGTGATATCAATTATTTAATGGGTGGAGATTTAGTCAACCAAATGACACCAACTAATTTTGCCGCTAGGGATTTAGAAATCCCTTTTATTGGACTCTTTTCGGCATGTGCCACATCTGTATCTTCAGTCATTATTGCATGCCTGTTAACCGAGTTAGGTGCTGCTAATTTTTCATTAGCAGGTGCCTCTAGTCAACATAATGCAATTGAACGCCAGTTTCGTTACCCCATCAATTATGGAGCACAAAAACCACAAACAGCTCAGTGGACTGTAACTGCTGCTGGTTATGCGTTAATTGGCAAGCATCGCGAGGAATATCCTTCTATAGAAGCGGCAACAATTGGCAAATCCGTTGACTATGGTATGGATGATCCTTTCCATATGGGTGCAGCAATGGCACCTGCTGCATTTCAGACGATTCAATCTCATTTACAACAGAGAAATCAAAAAATTTATCATTACGATTTAATTTTAACAGGCGATTTGGGCCAGCTTGGCTTAAAGCTATTGAAAGGAATGCTTGTGGAAAATGGCGTGAAAAATGAAGAGCTCACGTTATTACGTGATGCAGGTGCTGAATTTTATGGACAGGATGAAGCATTCCAATCTGGTGCAAGTGGTGCAGGTTGTTCGGCAGCTGTTTTTTTTAGTTATGTTATTCAACAAATGCGTGCAGGGAGCTATAAGCGAGTATTACTAGTAGCAACGGGTGCGTTATTATCTCCGCTATCCTATCAGCAAGGCGAGACGATTCCATGTACGGCACATGCGATAGAAATTACGATGAAATGAGGCAAAAAACATGGTTATGACTTTTGTATTTGCATTTATTGTTGGAGGCATTATTTGCGTCATTGGCCAATTATTAATGGATGTTGGCAATTTAACACCGGGCCATACACTAAGTACGTTAGTGGTTGTAGGCGCGATTTTGGATGGTATGGGCTTATATGAGCCATTAATTAATTTTGCTGGAGCAGGGGCGACAGTGCCCATTACATCCTTCGGGAATTCATTAACACATGGTGCTCTGGGGGAGGCAGAAAAACATGGACTTGTTGGCGTATTAACAGGCATGTTCGAAGTAACAAGCTCAGGAATCAGTGCTGCTATTGTGTTCGGCTTTATTGGTGCCTTAATATTTAGACCAAAAGGAAATATTGACTAGACGAATACCCCTCCCATTTTTACGACCGAAACATATTATAGGTTGTAGAAGGGAGGGGTGCTTTTATGGGATACCAAGGCTGGGGCTCACAACCGTACGGAAATAACGTTGGTGGGTGGAACAATAGCTACTGCGGAGGATACTCTGGAGGCAACAACTATGGTTATGGTTCTACATTTGTTCTAATTGTTGTACTATTCATTCTATTAATTATTGTTGGCGCTACTTACATCTAATTTGATGAACATAATAAAGGCTTTAGCTTTTATTTAGGAAATTCTAAATAAAGTTAAGGCCTCCACCATTTGCGAAATGTTTCGTGCAAGAAGCAAGGTCATATTGAGTTTTAATGATAGGAGGGAAAACATGCATCGCTCGTTTTTTAATTCGATTGAGCAAAAAACAGGTGTATCGATGGATGAAATCTTCGCATTAGCCAATGCCATTCAACATGCGGATTTTACCAGTGAAAAACAAGTAAGAAAAATTGTACGACGTGTTGCTAAAATATCTAACAGATCAATTACGCAAGAGTTAGAAGATAAATTAGTACAATCTATTATTCAAGATGGCGCATCACTAGATTTTGATAAAATCACTAGAATGATGAAGTAGCGCATGGCATATCTACTTGGCAATGCAGCTTGTTACGATAGAGTAGATAAATGGTGGCAAGCGAATTCGTCTCATAAAAAAGGGGTGTTACGACATTATAAATATCGTAACACCCTTTCATTAAATGTTCTTCTCCATAGCACGGTGTGGAATACCTGCATCCATAAACTCGGGTGAGGTAACTGTAAAGCCTAGCTTTTCGTAGAAGGGAATAGCATAGCTTTGTGCATGAAGTTTTAAGGTTTTTTTATTAATGGAAATAGCGTGCTTCTCCATTTCCTTCATGATTAATGCGCCTAACTTTTTGCCACGTTGGGATTGTAAAATACAAACACGCTCAATTTTAGCTGTATTGTTGTCAATACTGCGTAAACGTGCTGCTCCAACAGGCTCATCGTTATCATACATAATAAAATGTGTTGCAGTTGCATCTTCAGCATCACATTCTAGATGAAGCGGAACACCTTGCTCTTCAACAAATACTTTTTTGCGAATGGCAAAGGCATCATCGTGCTCTTGCTTTGTTTCAACAATTTTAACGGTATACAACAATCACTCAGCTCCAGACAAACGGAATGTTTCGTATGTTGTCCATGAACCATCTTCTAATTGATATAAAAGATGAATGCGATCAATTGTATCTTTTTCATCAACGCCCGTCATGCGTAATTGACCAAAAATGTCATCATGCTCTGAATCTGACATTTTTTGAGCGATTGTAATGTGTGGTACAAATACATGCTTCATTTCCCCATAAGGGATTTTTTCTTGAAGTTCATGTTGGAATGCTGCTAATTGTTCTGTTGGTTCAATGCGGAAGTAAATCGCATTTGTTGTAGGGAAAAACGAACTAATGCGAGATGCATGAATGTTTAAAGGTGCATATTTAGCAGCAAGTTCATCTAATTGCTTGACGATGGTTTGAATCTGTTCTTCAGACGCATCGAAGCTGTCCTTTAATGTCATATGCGGTGTAATCTTTGCATAATGAGGATCGTATCGTTTGCGATAAGTATTCGCTAAATCTTGCAATTTTTTTGATGGAAATGCCACAATACCGTACTTCATAGTCCATTACCTCCCGAAAATAAACAATTTTTCTAATTAAGTATAACAGAAATTTCAGTTTTCGTAATTTGAATCGCTTCATATTAATTGAAATTTTCAATTAATGCACGTCGAAGGTCTGGTTTCCAATATTTCCATGTATGATTGCCATCAAACTCGTCATAAAATGTAGTAAACCCTTTATTTATCATGAGATCATGCAATTGACGATTAGGTGTTAAAAAATCTTTGATGGTTTTATCCATTGTCACAACTTGATCTTCGCCTTTGCCGACGATATGGTAGATAGAAATAGATCCTGGATCTTTAAAATTTTCCACAGCCTTTAATACATCAGCATCTACATAAGGTGATTGTAGGATGACTTTGCCAAAGATGCTTGGATACTTTAAAGCAGCCATTAAGGAAGCAGTGGCAGCCATAGAGTCACCAATCACTCCACGACTCATACCCATTTGGTAAGTGGCATACTCCTGATCTAAATAAGGCACTAGCTCATGTGCTAAAAAGCGAAGATAGGCTTCATGTTGCTCACCGCTCGGGATATATTTATGACGTCGATCTTTTATGTCTTTGTAAGGAACAAATGCAATAATTAAATTTTCGATTTCATAGTCATCAATCAGTTCATCAGCTAGCTTTGTAATACCACCAAGTTGGAAATAATCTTTACCGTCTGATGCGATTAAAATGTTGTATTTATATAGTGGAGAATAATTTGCAGGAACATAAATATAGAGCTGTAATTCTTCCTGTAATGACTCACTGTAAAATGTTAAATCCTGTACTGTTCCCTTATCCAATGATGACACTCCTTCTTGTGTTTGTAACAAAATTGTACCATATTACGTAAGTAAAGGTATAATAGGTTGGGCTAGCATTATACTAGCAATAAAAATCGAAATGAGGGTTAAATATGCATAATAAAAGTATTCGTGTGCACTCTGACGAAGTAGCAAAGGCAGCTCAAGCCGCGTTAATTCGTAGAGGTGTAGCGATAGAGGATATCGCGCAAATTGTTTACGAAATGCAAAAAACCTATAATGAAGGTTTAACACTAGAGCATTGTGTTCATTCTGTTGAACGTGTATTACGTAAGCGAGAAGTGCAACATGCTTTATTAGTAGGGATTGAATTAGATGAATTAGCAGAGAAAAAATTATTATCTTCACCACTACAACAAATTATCGAATCAGATGAAGGTCTATTTGGTGTAGACGAAACAATTGCACTAGGATCTGTATTTACATATGGCAGCATTGCCGTTACTACTTTTGGTCATTTAGACAAGCAGAAAATAGGGATTATTAAAAAACTGGATACAGAACCCGGACATCATGTCAACACGTTCTTAGATGATTTGGTTGGTAGTATAGCAGCGTCAGCAGCTTCCCGTATTGCACATCGTATGCGTGACCTAGAAGAAGAAGGCGAAACATTCGCTGATATCGAACCTGAAGAGCTAGGACCAAAACCAAAATCACATAATGAAATTTAAAATGAGTTTCTTCTATATAAAAATGAGCCTTCTCAAATTTTGAGAAGGCTCTAATTTGTATTACTTTTTATCGTTATATGCTTTTACCAATTCTTTTACTTTTTCGCTATCTGCTTCAAGTTTTAAACCAGTATCAATTAATGGAGAGACTGTGGATACAGCTGGTTTTTTATTGCCTTGATAATAGCTAATGAATTCATCTTGGTTAATAGAGTATAGAATTGCTTTACGTAAATCTGCTGAATCAGAAACCGCACGGCCAGATGTATTCATTTGTAGGTAAGACACAGCATTACTATCTGCCGTATTTAATGTTAATTTAGCATCTGATTTGACAATATCCAGTTTCGTTTCTGGTACTGTTTGCAGAACATGAATTTCACCATTACGTAATGCAGATAGGGCACTATCAACATCAGAGATAAAACGGACATTGATTTTAGCAATTTTTGGCTCATATTCGCTACCAGCTCGATAAGCAGGATTTTTCACAAACTGTGCTTCATAATCATTTTTCTTCACTAAAATGTAAGGACCACTTGCATATAACTGGTTATTGAATGTAGCTGAACCTTCCGTTACAGTAGCTTGATCACCATAGGCAATGTCCTTGTCAGGGTTGTAGTTAGCCACATCATACGTATTAACACTTGTTACTTGTTTTTCAGATACGATACCACCAGATTGGTGTGCTAAATAGTTTAATACTTGTGGGAAAGGTGTAGGTGTTGTAATTTTAACAACTTGGTATGCACCTGCTGCATTATTAACAGCACCTTTATCTTTTGCTAATTGCGCTACAGAAGCAGGTAGGTTTTGTGATAATGCTTCTAAAACGGATTGCTCAGAGCCTGCTACTTTTTTATTTTGTAATTCAGTTAAATCAGAAACGATTTCGACTGTTTCAATGTTTTCATGAATGCTGTAAGTACGATGATCTGGTACTGAATTAGCGTCTTTCGCACGGTTTAATGAAAAGACTACATCTTCAGCTGACACTAATTCACCTGAATCAACAGCTGCACCATCTTTCACTGCTGCAAAATTGATATCATCTCGTAAAATGAAGTAATATTCTTGATTCCCTTCAGCCATTACATGGTTGTAAGATAATGAACCATCTGACACAACTTCATCTGTGTCTGTTAAGTTAACAAGACGAACATACATATTCGTGTTTAATGTGTTGATTGAACCATCATTCCCTTTGATTGGGTCTAGTGAAGTAAGAGAATTGATTGTTTGGTGTAAAATTAAAGGTTCTGTTGTATTTTTAGATGTATCATTAAATTCTATTTTTTCCCAAACTTGTGCTCGAGATTTTGGTAAAAGTACTGTTTTAGGGTTTACAAGTTCAGAGTAGATACCTTGATACTTATTGGAAATATATAAAGGCGCAATATAAGCTTCATCGAATACTAATAATTGTTCTAAATCTTTATATTTAGCTGCTGCTTCTTCACCAGTCAATGTACTCGCTTCATCAATCAATGCATCTAGTTTTGAATCTGCCACCACACTGTAGTCACCGCCAGTTTTAAATAAACCACGAACAGCATAGTCTGGGTTCCCTGTAACTGTCGTCCAGCTTGAAAGAGCAAGATCATAATTACCTGCTTCTTTTTGAGCAGAGAAAGAACCGTAATCAGGTTGAATATTTAGCTTTACATCAAAACCATTTTTCACTAATTGGTCACGCACAATATTCATATCTTCTTCAGAAGCTGCCATCCCTAATACTTCAATGGCAACCTTGCCATTGCTCTTGTCACTATCTTTTGAATCTTTACTGCCTTCTACGTCAGTTTTTGTTTGTACACAGCCAGCCAAAGCTAGTACTGCAACGAATAAAAATACAAGTAATTTCTTCATAGTTACCTCCGATTAATTTGTTTTTGGATCTAAAGCATCTCGTAAACCATCTCCTAAGAAGTTAAAGGAGAGGACAAGAAGCATAATACAAAGACCTGGGAAAATCGCGACATATGAATGTGTTTCCAGGTACGTACTACCAACTTTTAAAATATTGCCCCATTCAGGAATGTGTGGCTCAATACCTAGCCCTAAAAAACTTAAACTACTTGTGGAAATAACAGCTCCACCAATCGTTAATGTTGCTTTCACAATCATTGGTGCTAAAGAATTGGGGACAATGTGCTTGAAAATAATAGCTGCATCAGATGCACCTAAAGCTCTAGCCGATTCTACAAACTCATAATTAGCAAGCTGCATAACATTTGCCCGCATTGTACGGGCATAGGTTGGAATTGCTCCAACACTAAGTGCAATAATAAGATTCACAGTATTAGCACCAAATGCGGCGATAATAGCAATGGCTAACAATATCCCAGGAATGGCATATAAAATATCGAGACTTCGCATGATGATATTATCAGTGGATTTACCATAATAGCCTGAAAATGCTCCTAATGCGCCACCAATAACTGCGGGGATAATCGTGGAGAAAAATCCGACGATTAATGATATTTGTGCCCCAAACACAATACGAGAAAATAAATCTCGACCATAATTATCTGTACCTAGTGGATATTCTAATGTCGGTGTTTGTAGCAATGCTCCATAATTATTTTCAGTAGCGAAATCATAGTCGAAAGTCCAAGAACTTGTAACGGATAACGAGAACATGAAAATAATGAAGAATAAGCCGAATACAGCCATTGTATTGCGTAAAATCTTCTCCCATATTTTTTGCCATTTCTCAATAGAAGATGGATTTGCCCTTCGAGCCTTTTGGATAAGGCTATATCCTAGTAAAGTCGCAAATAGATTACCAGTGAAAGTCGCCAATAATAGGACAATACCTGGAATGAGCATCCATTTAGGTGCCTCAGTTGCTGTGACATATTTCGTACATAAAATGGCCATCACGATATAGAGAAGCGAGAGTACTAAGAAAACGCCCATTGCCAGTACAAAGGTATCTGTGACATATGGCTTAAATAAATTCAATGCTGCAATACCTAAGATGAATAGCTGTGTTATAAAGGCATAGGCAGCAAAAGTATATTCAGCAGTCTTTCTTTTTGACACAAGCATAAATGCAAAGGATGTCGAAAAAATATTGCCTGACAGTATCGTTATTAAAAGAGGATAGCCAAACATTCGAGTATTTTTTTGAATGTCACCATACGTTGCTAAATCCTTTTTAATTCGTAAATTGACGAAGGCAACATATGCCGTAGTGATGACATAAATAACAAAAAGAAGCAGAACCACTGGTCGCCAGCTATTGCTGGAAAAATTATAGCTATAGGCTAGAAATAGTAAAGAAAACAGTAAGGAAAAGACAAAAGTAAAATGAGAATTGACATATTCCTGTGTAATCTTCAAGAGTAGTTTGACATGTAAGATGTTTTTCACAGGTGATCCTCCTTTAAGACTTCTTCATTTTCGAGCGAATGCGTGGATCAAAAAAGGCATACATGATATCAATGAATAAATTGACAATCGAAATGGTGATGGCAATATAAACAACGCCCCCAAGAATTGCCGGAATATCAGGGATAAATTGTTTATCGACGATATAGCTACCTATACCACTAATGTTGAATACCTTTTCTGTTACAGATGCGCCTCCCAACATACCTCCAAAAAGAAGTCCAATCACCGTAATAATCGGAATCATAGCATTGCGAATGGCATGTTTTGAAATCACTTTGAATTCATTTAAGCCCTTAGCTTTTGCTGTAATAATGTAATCCTCATGAATCACCTCAAGCATACTTGACCTTGTCATCCTAGCAATAGAAGCCGTAATGGATGTTCCTAAGACGACAATTGGCATGATAAGCGAGAGCCAATTATGAGGGTTATAGGTAGCTGGAAACCATTGTAGCTTTAGAGCAAATGTCAAAATAAAAATTAAACCTTGCCAAAAGCTTGGGATGGATAGACCAATTAAAGCAATGAACATAAATGTATAATCCAAATATGAATTTGGACGAACAGCTGAAATAATTCCAACTGGTATGGCAATAGCAATAGCCATTAGCAACGACAATACGGCAATTTCAAGAGTGACAGGAAATTTTGTAGCAATGCTATGTGTGATATCTTCTTTACCTGCAAAGGATGTACCTAAATCAAATGTAAATAGACCAGATAATGCGTTCCATAGCTGTGATAAATAAGGTTGATCCAAACCATGAATGCGATTAAAGTTTTCTATTTGCACAGGTGTTGCTTCAACTCCGAGTAGGTTTCTTGCTGGATCAAAAGGTGATAAATATAAAATGGTAAACACTAATGTAGCCACTCCAACAATCACAATGAAGCTTTGTAAAATACGTTCAATGATAAATTGCAGAAATGGATTCGCAAATAAGATAAGTACTACATAAAATAAAACAGCTGGTAGAAAGGTAAGAGCCACAAAACGTTTGTTAGTTAGTTGCTGATTAAAAAATTGGGCATAGGATAGTTGTTGTATGTCCTCTTTTTGTAAATCCTGATCCACTTGCTGTTGAAGCTTCCTTTGAGCTAAGTGCTTGGCTGTGAACTGAATTTGTGACTCCAATACAGCCTCTTTAAAAAATGTAGCTTTTGCTATTTCTTGTTGCTCAAATTCCTTTTGCCACTGGGCAACCAATCCATGCTCTATATAGTACTGACTACGCAATGCAAAAGCCTGATCATAAGTGTTTGAAAGTTTCCTTTTCCGATAGATAAAGTATGTAAAAGGGTGAACTAAAATACTAAAAAGAAAAAGAAGTAGATGATAAGGCTTTTGATGCATTAGTTTTTGATAAACCGTAGAAAAGAAAATAAATTTCTCTGGTTTTAAATGATTTTTTGAAGTAACCATGCATTTCCTCCAAACGTAAATAAAATATTCAGTATTATATTGTATAATTCCTATCAGTATTGTAAAGTATGGATTATACTTGAAAGTAAGTCAATCACAAATTTTAAAAAGGATGGGTCGAATGAGTGAAAAGCTTTTAGAAATCAATAATCTTCGCGTATCCTTTATCACAGGGGAGACAGAATTTGAAGCCGTTAAGGACGTTAACTTCCATCTAAATAAAGGTGAAACACTAGGAATTGTGGGAGAGTCTGGGAGCGGGAAAAGTGTAACGGCTCGCTCCATTATGCGTTTATTACCATCGCCACCTTCATTTTTGAAATCTGGCTCAATTGTGTTTAAAGGGCAAGAACTCACTGAATTTAGTGAAAAACAAATGGAAGGGATACGTGGACAAGATATTAGTATGATTTTCCAAGATCCGATGACATCCACAAACCCTACTATTCGAATAGGTGATCAAGTGGCTGAAAGTTTAATCAAGCATCAGTCAATGTCAAAAAACGAAGCCTATCAACAAACAATAGAATTATTAAAACTGGTTGGTATTAGAGACGCAGAAGAACGGTATCGACAATACCCTCATGAATTTTCAGGTGGTATGCGTCAACGGGTAATGATTGCTATGGCGCTTGCTTGTAATCCCTCACTGCTTATTGCAGATGAGCCAACAACAGCACTGGACGTTACTATTCAAGCTCAAATCCTAAAATTGATGCGCGATATGCAAAAGAAAATGGGAACGTCTATTATTTTAATTACACACGATTTAGGCGTTGTTGCAGGTATGTGTGATCGCATCATAGTGATGAAAGAAGGAGAAATAGTTGAACAGGGCACAACAGAAGAAATTTTTGCAAATGCCCAGCATCCGTATACCCAGAAATTATTGAATGCCTTACCAAAACTGCATGAGAAAAAGCAGCCAAAAGAGATTGCTACTATTCAGCCAGGTATCGATCGACATAAACCGTTAATCGAAGTGACCCATCTATCCAAAGAATTTCCATTAGGTCGTGGTCAAACGTTGAAAGCAGTGAATGATTTATCGTTCTATATATATCCTGGTGAAACATTGGGCTTGGTTGGTGAATCTGGTTCAGGTAAATCGACTACAGGTAGGACGATTCTTCAACTTCATCAGCCTACAAATGGAGAGGTTCTATATCAAGGAATACCTGTAACGAGGCTATCGAAAAAACAGCTAAAGGCAATGCGTCGCCATATGCAAATTATTTTCCAAGACCCCTATTCATCGTTAAATCCTCGCAGAAAAATCTTAGATATTATTGGCGAGGCTCTTGATATTCATGGTCTGGTGAAGACACATGTGGAGAGGCGACAACGGGTAGAGGAATTGCTTGAACTTGTTGGTTTGAAAAAAGAGCATGCCATGCGTTATCCTCATGAATTTTCGGGAGGTCAGCGTCAACGAATTGGTATTGCGAGAGCATTAGCGGTTGAGCCAAACTTTATTGTTTGTGATGAACCCTTATCGGCACTGGATGTTTCCATTCAAAGGCAGATTGTTGATTTATTAAAAGAATTACAACAAAAGCTTGGGCTGACGTATTTATTTATTGCCCATGATTTATCCATGGTGAAGCACATCAGTGATCGTGTAGCTGTCATGTATGGTGGAAAGATTGTAGAACTGGCAGAAAGTGAAGAGCTATACGCTAACCCACAACATCCATATACACGTGCATTACTACGTTCTATTCCTATTCCAGATCCTGCAATTGAGAAGCAGAAATATACTGATGCTGATCATGCAGAAGACGTGAAAATACGTTATGAGGTAGAAAATAGTCAGTTAGTAGAGGTTTTACCAAATCACTGGGTAGCAGTGACAATATGATAGCTTGAATGTAGTAGCTTGATATTTTACAATAGAAACATCGTGAAACTTGTTGTCTTTCTGATGATGAGGTGCACAACTTATACGAATCGTAAGTATAAGCAATGATGATTAGTTGTGAGGGGCCTACTACATGAAAATGCAAGATATAAAAACATTAATAACAAGTGGTACGATTATTTTGGCTGTAGCATTGTACATGATATTTGGCAGATCACCTGCGGAAGATCAAAGTACTAAATCAGTTACAGATCAGCAAGGTACTATTACCATTGAACAAGTGGAAGGAAAAACAGGTAATAAACGCTTTGAGATAGACTATATTAAAGCATATGATGGGGATACGATTCAGGCGACAATTAATGGTGAGAAACGAAAAATTCGTCTATTAATGGTGGATACTCCTGAAATGAATTACAATAAAGGTGGCGCTCAGCCATATGCGGAAGAAGCAAAAGAGTATACGATCAATTTATTGGAAAAGGCTAAGAAAATTGAAGCGGTCTATGATGTTGGACCAGAAACAGACAATTATGATCGCCTTCTAGCCTACGTGTTTGTAGATAATGTCTTATTGCAGGAATCTTTATTAAACGAAGGGCTTGCAGTTGTACGTTATATTCATAAACCAAACAATACATTTGAAGATGCATTTAGAGCTATTCAACAAAAAGCTCAGGATGCAAAATTAAATATTTGGTCACATGAGGATTACTTCCAAAAAGATGGTTTTCACCCTGAAGTAGTTCAATAATCTATAAATCCATTACTATACGCTTTTAAGTTTAATTTTAGCTAGGAAGCTGCTTCCAGTATCTTACTGGTAGCAGCTTCCTATTTTAAATTCCCTTTGCAAAAGCTTTTGGCATGAGAGGGTGATTCCCTTTTCTAGGGTCGTCTCTCTGTATATAATGCACTCATGATATTGGTCGTAAAAATCTACTGTAGAGGTTCAGCACACGGTAGCGGAAAGCGATTGCACAAAGGAAAGCAAGATACCAGCAACGTTTTGTTTACTTAACAGTGGAAGACGGCTACTGATAAATGAAAAAATCATTTTTATTAATGTTGACAATCAATATGATAATGATTATCATTATCATACAAAGAATATTCCTTGTTCTACAATACAGTGTAGAGAGGATGAACTTTAGCTACTTTTCTCCAGAAGTTTGCTAGTTCATGATTACGCTCCTGAAACCCCCCTCATTTTTGGGAACGTTAAAAATTGTAGACGGCTCATTCTATTATAGAATGAGCCGTCTACAGTCTGAATCTATTTACTAATGAGTAGTAAATGGGTTCTCTTTTTATGCTTGTACATCTTTCGTCCATTCGGCTACTTTATCTTGATTATTGGCAATCCATTTTTTCGCAGCATCTGTGGCACTCATGCCTTCCATTATATCAAACATTACACTTTCTATATCTTCAGCACTCCAGTTGAAACGGTCAAGGACGCTATAGGCTTCAGGGGCATCCTCTTTTAAACCATTCCGCGCAAAAGTGCCAATATATTCTTCGTCTCCATATAAACCTTTGGGGTCATCTAAGTACTTTAAATCATAGGCATTAAAGATCCAGTGTGGTGACCAGCCTGTGATGATGATTTCTTCATTATTAGAGATAGCTTGACTGAGGGCTGCGGTCATTGCACCAGCAGACGAGGTCAATACATTCCAACCTTCCAGATTCTTATATTCCTTATAGGCATTTTCTGTCGTAGCCATCATATTAGCTCCTGGTTCAATGCCTGTAATGGTTTGATTAGCTTGGTTTGTTAAATCTTCAATAGAATCGACATCCATATAACTTGGTACAACCAAACCAATCTTAGCACCAGTTAGGTTTTCTCCTAAGTTCTCTATCTTATTGTTGTATTTTTCTACTTGTGGAGCATGTGTTTGTGGCAACCAAGCAGATACCATACCATCGACCTCTCCGTTTGCAAGTGCTTCCCACATGATCCCATTGTCTAAAGGTGTCACTGTTACCTTATATCCTAAATCTTCTAGTACTTGTCCTACTACATGTGTAGATGCAACTTCAGTATCCCATTCAACATATGCTAAATTGATTTCACCTTTATCAGTATTCTTTGTGTCCTCATTTTCTGAACCACATGCAGTTAACACAATAAGGCATATAAATGCTATTCCTATTTTCAATAACTTGATGAGTTTCATATTACATCTCCTTTCTATTATTTCTTACATAAAAATAAAAATATTAACAAGTAACAACTTAATTTTATAAACAAGTTGTTACTTTTGTCAAATTGATGGTTTAGTCACACCGTGCTAAAAAGATGAAACATAATCAACTAACTTATTTGAGCCCATTAATTTTTTTATTGTTGTCATACGATAGGTGAAAATGGAGACGGAGATTTGAGGAGGCTTAGTATGCATTGGATTACAATTATTCTAATAGGAATCGCTGCGAATTTAGATAACTTGGGGATTGGTCTAGCCTATGGAGTTAAACAAGTTAAAATTCCAATTTTATCAAATGCTGTGATTGCTGTTATGTCGATGATTGTCACATATGTCGCAGTAACAGCTGGTAGCACAGTTGTTGAGTATATTTCACCGCATACTGCCAATTTACTAGGGAGTTTACTACTGTGTGTGATTGGTATATGGACTTTGATGTCCAATAATTTTTCTAATCAGCGGATAGCAGGAAATCCCGAATTATTTGATGAAGATAAAAATCTAGTAATCTCAACAAGAGAAGCAATGGCACTTGGCTTTGTCTTGTCAGCAAACTGTTTAGCAGGAGGGATTGCAATAGGCGCAAATGGCATCTCAGCCCTTTGGACAGTCATTTCCATAGGCGTATTTTCCTTTATCACAGTTGGAGTAGGAAGTAGATGTGGCTCTTTACTAGCAAAAACGTTTATTGGCAAGCATTCTACAGCAATCTCAGGATGGCTACTTATCATGATTGGTATTTTTGAGGTTTTTGCAAAATAATATATTGCTGCGGCTAAATATCACCAAATATTGGTGATATTCTTTTTATTACATAGAGAGGGATGTACCGATGACTCGACTTTTTTTATGTTTTAAAAATTTATTTTTAATTACTTGACGTAACTAAATTATTAATATATAGTAGGTTACAGAAAGTAATTAAAAACTTTTCATAAGCTAAGATGTAAACACATAAGTAACTACAAATGTTTATCCTATCCAATTTTGGGTAACATAAAAGATGTAGTTGCTTCATATTTTAAAATATATCTCGAAATCGAGATAAAATCAACCAATTGGAGGAATTTATAATGGCAAAATGGAACATTGATTTAGGACACTCAGCAATTAACTTTCAAGTAAAACACATGATGGTATCAAAAGTTAAGGGTGTATTTGACAGTTACTCAGCTGATATTGAGGCAGCAGATCTTGCAGATTTAACAACTGCTAACATTAGTTTTACAATCGATCCAGCAAGTATTAATACACGTAGCGAAGATCGCGATAATCATTTAAAAGCAGCAGATTTCTTTGATGCCGAAAAATATCCAACGATTACGTTTAAATCTACAAATATTGCTAAAAAAGCAGGCGATGAATATGCAGTAACTGGTGATTTAACAATCAAAGACGTTACAAAATCAGTAACATTTGATACAGAATTTAATGGAAAAGGCACAAATCCATGGGGTCAAGAAGTATACGGCTTTGAAGCTGAAACAACAATTAATCGTGAAGACTTTGGTCTAACTTGGAATGCGGCATTAGAAACTGGTGGGGTCCTTGTTGGGAAAGATATTAAAGTAACGGTTGAATTAGAAATTAATCCAGCTTAAAAATAGATAGCTAGGGCATGTTTGAAGTAATCTTCAAACATGCTTTTTATATAGCTCAAAATAGATACTTGTGAATGAAGAAATCTAGTAAAAAGAATTTGAGAAAAATTTCCAGTAAATAAGTTTCTTGCATATTTTTAGTAATTACTGCATATAAATCATCATATTGTTTTTGGGGGCGATAGGATGAATGTATTAGTGACAGGTGGCTATGGTTTTATTGGCAGTGCAGTAGGTAGGCGCTTTTTTGAAGAAGGTGCAACGGTTTATATTATTGATAATTTAAGTACGGGGCATTTACGGAATGTTGACTTCGAGCATAAATCCTATCTTTTAAATGTTGAGGATGAGGTTTGCGAGCATCTCTTTAAGGAAATAAACTTTGATGTGGTCGTCCATTGTGCAGCGCAAACGAGCGTGCAGCAATCTATCCAGGAGCCAGTAAAGGATATTTTGACAAATATAGTTGGGCTTAGCCAAATGCTTTTTTTATCATCCAAGTATAAGGTACAGCACTTTGTCTTTGCCTCCTCAGCAGCTGTTTACGGGGATAGTCACTATCCTCCATTAGAGGAATCAGATGTCTGTGAACCAATATCTATGTACGGATTAAACAAGAGCATTGGCGAAACCTACTGTGAGAAATGGCAAAAAGATTATCGTTTGCCCGTTCTTATCTATAGATTTGCCAATGTTTTCGGGCCAAGACAGCAAATGCAAGGTGAAGCAGCTGTGATTCCAAGTATGTTAAAAAGCAGTATGGCAGGTAAACCATTTACAATTTATGGTGATGGTGAACAAACACGTGATTTTATTTATGTAGACGATATTGCTGATGCTATTTACGCAGGTGTATCTGCACGTTTACAAGGCACGTATAATGTATCCACTAATGAGGCTTGGTCAATTCACCAGGTCATCTTACTGCTCCAACACTTAAACCATCCACTTGAAATTCAATATGCCCCAGCACGAGAAGGAGATATTGAGCATTCATTTTTAAATAATGATAAATTAGCCAATGCAATTGGTTGGAAGCCTAAAATATCTTTTGCAGAAGGCATTGAACGTACATTGCATGCGCTACAAAATGAATCATTAGCAGAAATTCAACAAAAAAGTGGATAAAGTAAAAAGACATATTACATTGAGTAATATGTCTTTTTCTATGTCTATAGTATAATAATTCATTAAAGAAATGGTTGTGGACGGAGGTTTACATATGCTTGTAGATTTTAGAGTAAAGAATTGTTTAAGTTATAAAGATGATACGTTGTTTTCAATGGTAGCTGGAAGTCGCCTACGAAAATGGAAGGATACCCATACAATTCAGTTTGATACACTTCGTCTTGTAAAAAGCGCATTTATTTTTGGTCCAAATGGAAGCGGAAAATCTAATCTGTTTACGGCTATTAAAGTATTACGTTCCTTGCTTTTTAATTTTGAAAACTTAAATAATGTAAAGCAGTTACGTCTACCCTATCAACCGTTTAAGTTAGGAAGTCAGCAAGACAAACCAACAGAGTTTATGATATCGCTTTTTTTGGACGGAGCTTTATATGATTATGAAATACAGTATAATGCTTCTCAAGTTCTTTATGAACGTCTTGTGAAAACGAACAAGTCACTGAAGGAAGAACTATTTGTCAGACAATGGGATGGTACAGAATATTCTTATGAGACATTTCAAACAGCTTCACAGGAATTGACAAAATATACTCGTAATAATACAGCCTTTCTATCCGTATTACATGTTTTTAATGATCCAGACGCTTTAAAGATATTCGATTGGTTTTTACATAAAATTCTTTTCCTAGATGAAGCAAATCGGTTATCAAGTCATCCTCTTATTCGTAAACTTGAAGAGGAGCCCTTTAAAAAGGAAGTGATCAAACTGCTAAAAATTGCAGACCTCTCCATTCAAGATGTCACGGCTAGACGTGTGGAACGCAGAGAGAAAAATACAATTGGCTATGAGTTTGATTCGCCTGAGGTGATTCAAGAAGTAGATATTGATCTACATTATTTATCATTTGATGAAGCAGGTGCACCGATAGGGACAAAAACAATTAATTGGACAATGGATTCTAAGGGCACAGTGCGAATGCTACATTTAGCCTGTGTGATGGTGGATGCTTATAATAAAGGAAAAACCATTTTTATAGACGAATTCGACACAGCCTTCCATGTATCGATTTGTGAGTTTTTAATGGCTATTATGAATAGCAAACGCAATAGCAGTAATCAATTTGTCGTGACAAGTCATGAAATAGAATTACTTGATCAGCCACTACGCGCCGATCAAATTTGGTTTGTTAATAAAAGCTTTAAAAATGAATCGGAACTATACTCCTTATTTGATTTTGCAGATTTACAAAGGAAACGTGGAGATCTTTCTTATGCGAAACGCTATATGAAAGGGGAATTTGGTGCAACGCCTGTCATTAATGAGTATTTATCTGAACAATACTTAGAAGAAGCGGAGGTATCTGAGCAGTGAGAGTACGTCAACAAGGGAGCCGAACACTGCGTAAAACTATTTTAATTTATTGTGAAGGTGAAACAGAACGCATCTATTTTGAACAAATGCGTATTTTAAAGCGCTCTAAGATGGTTAGCGTCAAGATAAAAAACGTTAAACGTTCAGCGATTAAGCTTGCCCAACATGCTTATCGAGATTCCAGCTACCAATACTTTGATGAAGTTTGGATTGTTTTTGATAAGGATGATCTAACCGAAAAGCAACTAGAGGAAGTAAATCAATTTTGTGAGGAAAAAAATATTCATATTGCCTATACAAATGAAGCATTTGAATTGTGGTTACTCTTGCATTTTGAGGAAGTTGATAGTACAGAAAAGTACCCTCGTGCTGTCCTTAATGACAAAATGGAACAGCACCTTGGTGTGAGTCGTTATTTCCGACATAAGGCTGATGAATCCCTCATAGCCCCCATTGCATTACGACATGAGTTAGCGATTAAAAATTGCACAGATATGATGGCACTTCGAGAGACAGAGAGCCGTGACAACCCATACTGTAACATACATGAAATGATACGATACATATTTTAAGATTGAGCAGGTTTTCTATTAACAAATAGAAGCCTGTTTTTTATCTTTACATAATGCTTTGTCGGAATGAAGGTATGTTTCTTTTTCCGAAACATATAGTGTATATGGAGCGAAATTAGTACATGTATGAAAGGGGATTGTGTGGATAACTCAAAGTCGAATCAATCCAAAAATGGAGAAGGAAACCCAAAGGATCATCAATTAGAGCCGTTTCGTGTCGAAAATGAGGGTACGAAAATGACAACGAATCAGGGACTAAGGGTGTCCAATGATGAGGATTCGTTAAAGGCAGGTGTTCGTGGTCCGACAATTATGGAGGATTTTCATCTTAGAGAAAAAATTACCCATTTTGATCATGAACGCATTCCAGAGCGTGTTGTACATGCCAGAGGTTTTGCAGCACATGGCGAGTTTGAATTATATGAATCCATGTCGGAATATACGAAGGCAAAATTTTTGCAGGATCCGAAAAAGAAGACACCTGTGTTTGTCAGATTTTCGACAGTGGTAGGGAGCTTAGGTTCAATGGACACAGCTCGTGATGTACGTGGGTTTGCAACAAAATTTTATACGGATGAGGGGAATTATGATTTAGTTGGTAATAACATCCCTGTATTTTTTATTCAGGATGCCATTAAGTTTCCCGATTTAATTCATGCCGTAAAGCCTGAGCCTCATAATGAAATGCCACAAGCAGCCTCTGCACACGATACTTTTTGGGATTTTGTAGCCAGTAATCAGGAAATTGCACATATGGTAATGTGGGTAATGTCTGACCGTGCCATTCCACGAAGCTTTCGTATGATGGAAGGTTTCGGTGTGCATACATTCCGTTTCGTCAATGACAAGGGAAGATCAAGATTTGTGAAATTCCACTGGAAGCCTGTGCTAGGAGTGCATTCTCTTGTTTGGGATGAAGCACAAATAATTGCAGGGAAGGATCCAGATTTTCAACGGAGAGATTTATGGGAAGCCATCGAAATTGGAGATTATCCAGAGTTTGAGTTAGGCATACAGATACTAGAACCTGAGGATGAATTTAAATTTGATTTTGATATTTTAGATGCGACAAAGCTTTGGCCAGAGGAATTAGTACCTGTGAAGAAAATTGGAAAGATGACCTTAAATCGCAATGTAGATAATGTCTTTGCTGAAACAGAGCAAGTTGCCTTTCATCCAGGTAATGTTGTACCTGGCATAGATTTTACGAATGATCCTCTACTACAAGGTCGATTGTTTTCCTATTTAGATACACAATTGATTCGATTAGGTGGACCAAATTTTGCAGAAATCCCTATTAATCGCCCGATTTGCCCAGTGCATAACAATCAACGTAATGGCTTTAGTCGACAGACCATTAATTTAGGCAGGGTAAGCTATCATAAAAATTCATTAGCAAATAATACACCAGCTACCTCTACTGCAAGAGAAGGCGGATATGTTCATTATGAAGAAAAGGTTGAAGGAAGAATCACGAGAGCGCGTAGTAAATCCTTTAACGATCACTTTTCACAAGCAAGGCTATTTTGGAACAGCATGTCTCCACCTGAAAAACAACACATTATCGATGCCTTTAGCTTCGAAGTAGGAAAAGTGAAAAGTAAATCTGTTCGACAGCAAGTAGTGGATATGTTTGTTCATGTGGATAAAGAAATGGCTACCACAGTGGCAGACAACGTTGGTGTTAATCGACCTAATGGCGAGCAGTCTAAAGTAACGGCCTCTTCACCTGCACTGAGTCAAGCCAATACCGTTAAATTACCCTATACGTTGAAAGTAGGCGTCTTAATTGGTGATGGCTTTGATGCAAATGAAGTCGGGGAAGTATTGAAATATTTAACAAGACAAGGTGTGCGCTATAGCATAATCTCTGATCGACTAGGTGTGGTAATAGGGAATAATGGTGTGCAATTAACGGCTACTGACACATTTATTACAACCGATGCTGTATTATTTGACTCATTATATGTTGTTGGAGTAAAGGCAAGTAATCAGGCGAAATTCAATACTTATATCGTCAATTATATAAATGAAGCATATCGCCACTTTAAGCCTATAGGATTTGCTGCAACTGGCACAACCTTCTTCAATATGTCGAATGCCAATGTAGGGCCAGGAATCGTTTTAGCTACAGGTAATAAAGATTTTCCGAAAAAGTTTGTAGCTGCCATTGCCCAGCAACGATTTTGGCAACGAAATATTTATTAAAAAGATCAATGAGCGTCGAATACTCATGAAAGAGAAGCAAATACCCGCGGAGAGAAAGCCTTATACCTGCGAAAGAGAAACGAATGCTCATAAACGTATATAAATAAGTCAAAAGGCCTTTCATTGTAATGAAAGGCTCAGACTGTAGACAAACTCA
>NZ_MDGU01000002.1:0-13149 GCF_001705465.1 Lysinibacillus sp. AR18-8 | reverse complement strand
GATGGACAACCTTAAGAGGTATAAAAAAATTGTCCATGCAAGCGATGCTTACTTTTGCTGCCATGAATTTAAAGAAACTGGCTACTTGGACGTGGCAAGTAGCTTAAGAGAGCAACTATGCTCGAAGAGTATGTTGGATTTGGTAATCTATTACCAAATATCAGGACGACATAGGAAGAAAAATGATAAAAGCCCTCGAGAGTGAACTTCTCGAGGGCTTTTGTCTACAGTCTGAGAGGAATAGTGATAACTATTCCTCCAACGTTCATCTACTTATTTTTTCTTTCTTACACCGACTAAATAGCCGACAAAAGCAATACCTACTAGGACAATCCAGAATGTTAACTCCCATGCCGTGGAATGTGGAAATTCTTTAGGCAATATTCCCACCTTCTCATGTGCCAATGTTAAGACAACTAACTTCACACCTACCCAGCCAACGATTAGAAATGCCGCTGTTTCAAGTGAAGGGTAATCATTTAATATTTTTACAAACCATTGGGCCGCAAACCGCATCATAATGACACCAATAAATCCGCCAAGGAGCATCACAATGAACTGACCGCCATTGATGCCACCAATATCAAATTCACCTAAGTGTGGCAAAGTTACAGCAATTGCAACGGCTGCTAGCATCGAATCAATAGCAAATGCTATATCGGCAGCCTCTACTTTTAGTACTGTTAACCAGAAACCAGAACCCTTTTTTCCACCATTTTCGGTTGCTGCTTCTTCTTCATCTTTATGTTTTCGTAAATCATATATATTTTTCGCAGACATAAATAATAGATAAGCTGCACCGACCGCTTGTATTTGCCAATAATTTACTAAAACTGTAATAACAAATAATGCGGAGAATCGGAATATCAATGCTCCAAATAGTCCATAAAATAACGCCTTTTTTTGCTGCTCTTGTGGTAAATGCTTCACCATAACAGCCATTACTACCGCGTTATCAGCTGCTAGTAATCCCTCTAATACAACAAGGACAATTAACACCCAGCCATATTGTAGTAAAATCGCTTCCATTCTAGTGCCTCCTCTAAGCTCTCTATACCCTCAATGACCCTGTCATTCAAGTATAAAAGAAAAAAACCCCTGCCCTAATTCAGGCAAAGGTCTCGCTAAGTAAATTCGTACCCTTTCTATTTATGGTACTTCAATCTACACGTCATACGTATAGAGCCATTCACTATCACACCCGATGGTTGTACCATGTCTTGACGAATGTGAAACCAGGGAAAGTTAATTACCTGTTAGCTACTCCCCTTTGACAAATTGTCGAAGGTATCTTCTTTCAAATATTATAGCACTATCATTTACAACTGACAAAAATATCTATATGTTTTTTTCGTTACTTAATCTGAATTTGATAGCTCTTCTCTTCCTTATGTGCTAAATAAAACTCAATCATTTTTGGCATCGTCTGTATAAAATCAGGACATGTAATACCACCTTTTTGTAAGATATGATATGCTTCAGTCGTATCAAATGAGGCATTCCATGTTAAATAATCTAATGTTTCTTGTTCGACACCTAATTTTTTTCGAATAAATGGAATCTGCAATGAAAGCTTAGCCAATGTAAATGGTAAACGTCCTTTTGGATAAGAATTTGTAACTAGTTTCACCATTGTACGGTATACCTCCTGTACAGGGTGAGGATTAGGATCAGTTAAATGAAGTGTCTTCCCTTCTGCACTCTGTTCACTAACCAGAAAAGTAGAAGCATTTATAATATAATCAACTGGCACTACATTAATTGTCGATGAAGTTTGACCAATGTACGGAATAAAAGGTAAACCCTTTAAACGTTCAACTAAGTTTAAGAAGAAATAAGGACCATCAAATTTAATGGTTTCACCAGTTTGGGAATGACCACGAACAATTCCAGGTCTAATTATTGTCAATGGTATTTCCGATTTTAAATCTTCTACTCGGTGCTCAGCCTCATATTTTGTTTCCTCATAGTGGTTTTTAAATGCTCTTGGTCGAATTAATTCATTTTCACGCAGTATGCCCTCACGTGTACCAGCCACATAGGCAGTGCTGAAATACATATAGCGCTGTATATTTGGTAAGGTGCGAACAAAATCATTAACCATTGTTGTACCATGAACATTTACCTTCCAGGCAATATCACGTGGTACAGCTAAATCATAGATAGCAGCTAAATGCCAAAGCACTTCAATTTTCGGTACAATTTCTTTGATGATTTGATTTTCTAATCCAAGGTTTGGTAGTGTAATATCGCCTTCCACAATTCGAATCGAACAGTCAGGAAAATCCTCTAATATTTTGTTTTTTTCTTTATGTGCCTTTATGGTTTCACCAGCCAATACGATGGTAATTACTTGTTGTGCTTGTTTCTTTTGAAATAATGCTCGAATTAGTTGACTCGAAATGAAACCAGGAAAACCTGTAAAAAAATGAACCTTCATCTCCCATTCCCCCTTGAACCTAGTGCATCTTTCTTGTATCTTTATCCATTAAACTGTAAATGATCGGTACAATATACAGTGTCAGTAAAGTTGAGGTCACAAGCCCTCCGATAACAGCAATCCCCATTGGCTGATTCATCTCGGTCCCTTCTCCAATGCCCAGTGCGAGTGGTAAAAGCCCTAAAATAGTTGTTAAGGCTGTCATTAAAATTGGACGAAGCCGATCTTGGGTAGCAAGTAAAATTGCCTCATAAGCTGGCATGCCCATTGCCTTTTGCTGATTAATATAATCTACCAGCACAATACCGTTATTTACGACTATTCCTACTAGTACTAGGATACCGATAACTGAGGTTACACCAATTAAAGTATTTGTTAGGAACATAGCTATCGCCACACCAATGATCATTAATGGAACAGTAAACATGATAACAAACGGATATTTAAATGACTCAAATTGAGCTGCCATCACAATATATACAAGCACGATGGCTAGCATCACAGCTAGTAACATATCATCAATTGCACTATCATAGAGCTCTCTGTCCCCACTGAACACAACTTGAGTAGTAGATGGTAAATTAACTTGTTCTAATGCTTTATCTACTTTTGCAGAGATTCCTCCCAACGATTCCTTTGTTTCATAATCTACAAAAAAGGCCACTGCTGCTGCTTGATCAGAACGACGAATGGATACCGGCCCCTCTTGTATAGAAACAGTAGCCACTTCCTCTAATTTTACAAATAATCCTGCTGGCGAACGCAGCTGCATGGCTTTTAAAGCATCTATACTCGTATTAAATGACTGCCCAAAACCTGTATAAACGGGTAATACTGCACCGTCATCAGTAATCAATTGGGACGTTAATTGACCTTTTGTCATTTGATTTACAGTTTGAGCGATTTGTGCTGGAGCAAAACCATAGTCTTTTGCTTTTTCACGATTAACCTCAATTTGAATCTCTTGAACAGTATTATCTAAATCCGTAGAGACATTTGTCACTTGCTGAATCGCTAGTAGTTCCTGCTGCACTTTCTTAACAGTTTGCTGTAGCCTCTGTTCATCGGAATCTGTTAAACGGAATGTTAAGGTGTGTGGTGACGATCCTGTAGCTGTCGATACATTAAATGTAATTTCAGCTTGCTCTTCAAGCTCTCCCTGTATATCTTGTTCTAGCTCTTCTACAAATTTAAAAATGGAACGTTGCCTTTCTGCTAATGGGACAAGCTTTACATATATCTCAGCTTGGTTGGCGCTAGTTTGTCCACGTGCTTGGGATTGTTGTGTACCGCCAATTAAACTAACATACACATCTACATCCTTTTCCTGCTTTAAACGTTCCTCAATTTGCTTAACAATCTTTTCTGTTTCTGATACAGCGACACCTTTTTCAAGATTGACACTTATAGAGGTGAACCCCTCATCTGTAGGCGGTAAAAATTCAGTACCTATTCTAGTCAGTCCAAACAAAGAAAGACTAAAGCAAACCACTGTAAAAAGCAGTATAAGCATTCGATGCTTTAGTACCCATACAATTGACGCCTTGTAATGCCTATAAAAACGTGATTTACTGCGTTGTACATAAAAATTATTGTTTTTCATTTTTAAAAGTCGACTTGCTAGCATCGGAACGACTGTAAGCGCAACTACTAAAGATGCAATTAAGCTGAATGAGATTGTTAAGGCAAACTCTGTAAATATTTGACCAATCAATCCTTCGATGAACATAACAGGAATGAATACTGCTATTGTGGTTAAAGTGGAAGCTGTAATGGCAAGGGCTACTTCCTTTGTTCCTTCCTTTGCTGCAGTTATCGGGTCTTTTTCTAGTCCTAGATGTCTTTCTATATTCTCAATAACGACTATGGCATTATCCACAAGCATACCAATTCCAAGTGCCAGAGCACCTAATGTCATAATATTGAGGGAAAAATCCGCAAAAAACATCAAAACAAATGTGACAATAACGGAGTAAGGAATCGCAATACCAATAATGATCGGACTCTTTACACTACGTAAAAAAACAAATAGGATGAACATCGCAAATAATCCACCTAAAAGTAAGGAAGAGCCAATATTACTAATCGCTAAATCCACATAATTACCTTGATCAATTAAAATATCTGCTGTGATACCTTTATACTGATCTTTCTTTAGTAATGTCTCTAAGGCCTTCTGGAAATCCTTAGAAACCTCTGCCGTATTTGCACCAGATTCCTGTAATACAGACATAAGAACAGCTGGATGCTCATTTGCTCGTGTTGTGGTAATAGATTGTTGTTCTGTCCTCTCAACGGTTGCAAGATCACCAATGGTTAATGATTTGCCCGTTAAAGGGTCCACCGAAACAATTAAATTGGCAATGCTTTCCGGAGAAGATAATGTGCTAACTATACGTGTTGTTAGCATTTTGCCATCATCTGTTGAAACAGGCTCACCAGGAAGAGACACATTATTCGCTTGAACTATTTGCATCACGTCTGTCTGAGTCAAGCCTTTTTCAACTAGCTTTGCTTCATCCAATTCTATTTGGATTTCATCAATCAATTTGCCAGAAACATTCACACTGGCAACACCCTCTGTCCGTAGCAGTTCCTTCTCTAAGTGCTCTGCTAATACACGTACATCTACTTGATTATTTTCCGCACGTAAAGACAGCTGAATAATAGGAAATTGAGACGGATCAAATTTTAGGAAACTAGGCTTGCCAGCATCATTAGGCAATGGGGTCATATCAATTCGCTGTAAAATATCAAGTTGGACAACATCCATATTTGTGGACCAGTTGAACTCAAGCACAATTAAATTGGAGCCTTCCTGTGAGGTTGACTGGATTTTTTTGATACCAGGTAAGGTGGCAAGTGTAGCCTCTAATGGCTTCGTTATCTTTTCATTTACCTCCGTCGGGCTTGCCCCAGGATAAGAGGTGACAACCACTCCAATAGGAGGATTTAACTCTGGAATTAACGTAATCGGTATTTTTAATAAAAATACACCGCCTAGTATGATGACAAAAAGCATAGTAACAATCGTAAAGACAGGTCTTTTAATAGAAAAATGACTAATATTCATATAAACAAACTCCTTTTCTACCTCTTCCTTTCTATGATAGCCGAAAAGGAGATTATTTTATAAATAAGCTCCTGTTATTGAGATACTATCTCTAAGGAAACTTATATTTCCTAATAATGTATATATTCTACAAACAGTGTCATTTTTCCTTGCAAAAAAACACGAATCGCAAAATTGTCGATTCGTGTTTTATAATTATAAAAGGCTATAAAGTTTAATGTTTTCGTTTTTATCTGCAAACCAACGCATAGCGAACTCATTTTCAAATAGGAAAACAAGATTGTCAAAACGGTCTTTTACAAGCATTGATCGACCTGATGACATTGATTCTTTGACATCCTCTTCATTTTCAATCCAGCGTGCGATTTTCGAACCAATTGGCTCCATTTTTACTTCCACATTGTATTCATTTTTCATACGATGTTCAAATACTTCAAATTGTAATTGACCAACTGCTCCAAGTATAACTTCCTCTGTATGCAGCGTTTTATAGTATTGAATAGCACCCTCTTGCACTAATTGTAAAATCCCTTTATGGAATTGCTTTGATTTCATAACGTTCTTCGCCGTGACACGGACGAATAATTCTGGTGTAAACTGTGGTAATTTTTCAAATTGGAATGTTTTCTTGCCACCTACAACAGTGTCTCCAATTTGGTATGTTCCTGTATCATATAAACCAATAATATCGCCAGCAACTGCTTCATCTACTGTCTCACGATCATCTGCAAGGAACTGTGTAGATTGTGTGACTTTAAATGACTTCCCTGTACGAGATAACGTCATATTCATTCCACGTTCAAATTTACCAGAAACAATACGTACAAAGGCAATACGATCACGGTGTGCTGGATTCATATTGGCCTGAATCTTGAAAATAAAACCTGAAAACTCATCATGCTCCACAGGATCAATAAACTGCTCATCTTCAGTAATTCTTGGCTGTGGCGTCGGTGCGAATTGTAAATAGGTTTCCAGGAAAGTTTGAACACCAAAGTTCGTTAATGCTGAACCAAAGAATACAGGTGTTAATTCCCCACGACGAATTTTTTCCTCAGAATATGCATTCCCCGCTTCATCTAAAAGTAAAATATCGTCCATTGCTTGTGAATAATAAGAAGTCACCTTCATTGGATGCTCCACAGCAAGCTCCCCATTGTCGTCAATTGGTAAGAAACGTTCCGCTTCATCTGTACGGAATTGCTCAATGCGTTTATTGTAACGATCATAAATACCAAGGAACTCTTTACCCATACCGATTGGCCAGTTCATAGGATATGCATTGATACCTAATACCTCTTCAAGCTCTTCGATCAATTCAAGCGGCTCTTTCCCTTGACGGTCTAACTTATTAATAAATGTAAAAATAGGAATACCACGCATTTTACAAACCTTAAATAGCTTTAAAGTCTGTGCCTCGATCCCTTTGGCAGCATCCACTACCATGACAGCACTATCTACAGCCATCAATGTACGATATGTGTCTTCCGAGAAATCTTGGTGACCAGGGGTATCCAAGATATTCACACGAGAGCCGTTATAATCGAATTGCATGACAGATGAAGTAACCGAAATCCCACGTTGTTTTTCGATCTCCATCCAGTCCGATGTTGCAAATTTACCTGTTTTTTTACCTTTTACTGTACCTGCATCACGAATAGCACCACCAAAAAGTAAAAGCTTTTCTGTAATCGTCGTTTTCCCAGCATCAGGGTGACTGATAATGGCAAAAGTACGACGCGATAGTATATCTTGTTCTAAATTTGAATTCATCTCGTCATTCTCCTTTTTTCATACTTAATAATAATAAAAGAAGACTTGCCTTTCGTACAACCTTTTTACATGAAATCTCAAAAAAGAAAACCCTTTAGTTACAACTAAAAGGGTTTCCTAAGAATTTAGCTTTCATCACACGAATTTTAATCGGCCTGCTTCTATCGCAATTTCTGCATCACTATGTGGAAATTTTGTATTTTCGATAATTTGATAATCCTCATGGCCTTTACCAGCAAAAATAATCATGTCACCCGGTTCAGCAATTTCAATCGCATGGCGCACTGCCTCTGCACGATCTCCAATACAAGCATAATTATCATGAAGCATACCTTTAGCAAGATCGCCTGTAATACTATCGAAGTCTTCATAGCGTGGATCATCTGTCGTTAAAATAACATATTCCGCAGCAGACGCTTTTTCAGCCATGGCAGGACGCTTTGATTTATCACGATTGCCACCTGTTCCAACTAAGAAAATCAACTTGCCCTTTTTATAAGGTTGCGCTGCTTGAATTGCCTTTTCAATTGCATCTGGAGTATGGGCATAATCAATAAAAATTTGCACAGGTAGATCTGAACATACTTTCTCCATACGACCCTTGACTGGCGGTAGTTGCTCGATTTGTTCAATAATGGACTCCATTGAATAGCCCCTACCATAAAACGCAATCATGGCTGCCAATACATTATAAATATTAAATTCCCCAAGCAAATTCATTTTTACACGATAAATTCCTTCAGGCATTTCCACGTCAAATGATGTCATATAGTCGTGATATTCACAGTTAATGGCGCGGAAATCAGCATTTTCATTTTTTAAACCATATGTCCACACTGGAAATGGTGTCATTGCAGCATATCTCTCTGACCAAGCATCGTCTGCATTCAACACAACAAATTTATTTTTTTCTAAATCTTGTCCAAGTTGGGAAAATAATAAGCCTTTTGCATGGCCATATTCCTCCATCGTACCATGGAAATCAAGATGATCGTGCGTTAGATTCGTAAAAATAGCGATATCATAATCAACACCTGCTAAACGTCCAAGTGCTAACCCGTGTGATGAAACTTCCATTGTCATTAATCGACAGCCTTCCATTTTTGCACGGAAAATCATTTGTTGTGTCGATAACGCATCACTCGTTGTATTAGCTGATTCATATAAAATTCCATTTAAATTAAAGCCAATTGTGCCTGATAAAGCCGATTTCTCGCCCATACCATGCATTATATTTTGAATAATTCCTGTTACGGATGTTTTACCATTCGTTCCCGTTACACCAATCATCGTTATGTCCTTTGAAGGATAATCAAAGAACTTTGCAGCTAGTAAACCTACTGCACGATCTGTATCTTTCACAATCACTTGTGCGATTGTCTCTCCTAACGGTAATTCTCGCTCCGTCACAACAATTGTTGCGCCACCATCTACAGCCTTTTGCGCATAATCATGCCCATCTACTGTATACCCTTTGATACAAACAAACATGCTATTTGGTTGCACACTTCTTGAATCTACTACGATATCGCTAACCTGATCTGGCAGCACGCCAATTATTTTTTTCAAAGGTAATGCGCTTAACAATTCCTCTGCATACATTTCATAATCCTCCAATCAATCTCTACACTCATGTCATCATTCTTAATAATCGACAAAAAACGACAATATGAAATCCCCCACGTTCTATTGAACTTATTTTACTACTTATTTCATGATAAATAAAATGCCTCTCTAGTGTTTTTTCAACGAAACCGCTTTCATTTGAGGAAAAAATCATGTTTTCTTCAAATTTTCATTTATAATCACCAATCGGCATTTTTCGACATAACGAGAAAAGGTTATTTAGAGAACACTTGTCTATGCATGGTAAGGTTATAGTTACAATGGAGGCATCAAGAAGATACCTCCATTGTTAAACTATTTCATAATTGAGCGCACAATTTTCACTTTCTGTTTATATGGCGGGAACAACACATTTGTCTCCAGCTTGGAAGATTTCTTCAAGATAGATTTCGGGTGAGTAAAGTTTTCAAAGCTCGCTTTGCCATGGTATGCTTTCACACCTGATGGACCTACACCACCAAATGGTAAATGTAAATTTCCAACATGTGTGATGGTGTCGTTAATACATCCCCCACCAAATGGTAATTCTTCTAAAAAGTATTGCATGGCTTTTTCATGTTCTGAGAAGAAGTATGCCGCTAAAGGCTTTGGTAATTGCCGGATTTGATGAATGGCAAGTGGCAAATCATTATACATCATAACAGGTAAGATAGGACCAAATAGTTCTTCCTGCATGGATGGACTTGTCCATTTTACATATTCAACTATTGTAGGTTCAATATATAAATCATCCCGATCTATTCGTCCACCATATGTAATGGCATCACGTTCGTCCACAATTATTTGCTGTAAACGATCAAATTGTTTTAAATTAACGATACGTCCATAATCAGGGCTTTTTAAAGGATTTTTGCCATAAAACGAACGGATTGTTTCTTTTAATATTTTCATAAAACGGTCATAAACGTCTTTGTGTACAAGCAGATAATCAGGGGCCACACATGTCTGTCCAGTATTAGTAAATTTACCCCACACAATCCGCTTTGCTGCTACCTCTAGATTTGCTGTTTGATCGACAATTGCTGGACTTTTGCCACCAAGCTCTAACGCAACTGGTGTCAAACGTTCTGCAGCAGCTTTTGCTACTACTTTACCAACGGCTACACTACCTGTAAAAAAGATATAATCGAAGGAAGCATGAATAAGAGCCGTAACCTCTTCCTTTTCGCCTTCCACGACACGTACATATGAAGACGGGAATGTTTCCTCAATGATTTTTTTCACAATGACTGCTGTGTGTACAGAGGTTTCTGATGGTTTGACGATTGCTGTGTTTCCTCCAACTATGGCGCCAATCAGTGGCTCCATTACAAGTTGGAATGGATAATTAAATGGCCCAATAATTAACGTTACGCCATAGGGCTCACGAACAATAAAGCTCTTGCCCATTTGATATTGTATTGGTGTTTTGACTGCTTCTGGTTCCATCCATTCTTCTACATGTTTTACCATATATGAAATACTATCTAATACAATGCCAATTTCTGTTGCATACGCTTCAAATTCACTTTTACGAAGGTCTAAGTAAAGCGCATTTAATATTTCCTTCTCATATTTCAAAATTGAAGTTTTTAATTTCTTTAATTGCTCTTTTCTAAATTTCACACTTTTTGTAGCACGTGAAAAATAAAATTGACGTTGCTCTGTAATCATATTTTCCACATCTTGTGACGTAAAATTCATCAATAAAGCACCCCTTTTTTTAAAATGGCATACATAGTTTTTTCATTTTGAAACAAACTATCTTTGTCTATACGATACAACATCGAGAGGCAAAAATCCTCTTTCTACATCGAGGGGGTGAAATAGCAATATGTGAAATGAAATGTTTTAGTTTTTTCATCTCGGGAAATATACAACTACATATTAAAACCGAAACGGGGGCGTAGATGAATGACAACAACAACAGGAACATGGTGGGAGTCCATTTTTTCTGGACCATTATCGCATGGAATTTGTGAAGAAAAAATATTGCTATTGCAAGATGAGGCTTTCTTATATCTCTCTACAATACCTGTGGAGAATGAAGAAAATCCAGAAGGAAATTAAAAAATAACGCATTATAGGATGCCCCTATAATGCGTTTTTATTTATTCTAATTAACAATGAATGCTTGCTGCAATTGATTTAATTGTGCTTCAAGTCTACTGATAGCCTCTTCTTCTATCGCAAAGCCGCCCTCTTCCAAACGTATAATTTGTTTATCTACAATGTAAACAGAATTGGTAATGGAAGTGGCTCCTAGTACAGCTAATACTGGCTTTAATGCATATTCCAATGCCAACAAATGACTGATCGAACCTCCTACAGCAATGGGGAGTATAGCCTTATCGAGCAAGGCTTTTTGCGGTAGTAGATCCAAGTAAGTCTTCAAAATACCTGTATAGGATGCTTTATAAATTGGTGTAAGGATGACAATAAAATCTGCTTCCTTAACATGCTCATTTTCAGACTGTATTTGCTTACTAGAAAAATTCGCTGTTAATAAATCTGTAGCTGGGAGCTCATGTATATAATTTGAGTGAACCTCTACTCCTTGTGCAATGAAATGATTCTCCACCTTTTCATGAATGGCGGTAACTCTAGAATTTTTCGAATTACTTCCATTAATAATGACTGCTTTTGTCATCTTGCCCACTCCTTTTAGCAATGTTATAAAAAAGGCCCCTATTCTACAAATCGATGAAACATCGTTTTGTAAAATAGAAGCCTCTAGATGTCTAGTTAACTTAAATTCCTAGTATTCTTATAAAATTAATTTAACATAAATTTCTAGAATGTCAACAGCTTTTTATTGGTGTATTGCTTTCCCAAACACAGCTTTAGCCACATCTCCAATATGCTCCGATACAGTAGGATGTGGAAAAATCATATGTGCAAGTGTTAGAGCTGTACCACCAGCATTTTTTGTTGCTAATAGTGCATTAAGTATTTCTGTTGCACCATCAGCTACTACACAAGCCCCTAAAATTTGCCCATTATCCTTAGATGAAATTAGCTTGACAAAGCCTTCAGTATTCCCCTCCATTAATGCCTTTGGGTTTGTTTGTAGTGGCATTTTGGTTACAATGTACGGTGCCTTGACTTGCTCTTCTAGTAAACCAAATGTAGCAATTTCAGGGTTTGTATAAACACAACGTGGAATGCTTGTTTGATCAATTGGTATTGGTTGATTTCCTACAATATAATCGACAACGTAAATTCCTTCAGCACTGGCAGAATGTGCAAGTTGATAACCACCCACTAAGTCACCTATCGCATAAATATTCGGCAGGCTTGTTTCAAAATGCTCATTAACAGCGATTAATCGACCATCAAAAGCTAATCCTAGTTGCTCAGCAATTTCTATATTGGGACGACGTCCAGTAGCAAATAAAAGGTTTTCATATGTATAAGATCCTTTAGATGTATGAATGATATTACCTTCAAATTTTTCAAATTGAAAATCTATCACAAGTTCAATACCAAGTTTCTTCATCTTTTCTCGAATCAGCGGTCTTGCATCCGCCTCTTCCGTTTGTAAAATATCCTCGCTATGATTAAGCACTGTTACCTTTGTACCAAGTGGTGCTAAACTAAACGCCATTTCAATGGCAATTACGCCCCCGCCAATGATTGTTAGCTGGGCTGGAAGCTTGTCTATCTCAAAAAATGTGTCCGTCGTATAGTAGGTGGATGTCTCTAACCCTTCGAATCGTGGAACAAAGGGTTTACTACCTGTCGCTAAAATTATATCTGATGCCATTATCGTCTCATTCCCGATAGTTATCGTTAAGTCCTTTACGATTGAAGCTTCACCACGATATAAAGTTATATGATTATCGATAATATATTGCTCAATGTTTGTTAGTAGTTCATGAATAATTGTATCTTTCCGTTGCATTAGTCGAGGAAAATTAATTTCCACTTTAGGCACTTCTATTCCCCAGCTATTCCCTCTTTTTATTTCCTGCACAAGTTTACTATGCTCCAATAAAATCTTTGATGGAATGCAGCCAACATTATAGCAGGCTCCTCCCAATTTATCTCGTTCGATGAGTGCTACTTTTTTGCCATTCTTGGCTGCATGTATGGCAGCCACATAGCCACCTGGTCCCGCTCCAATAATAGCAATATCAAAATTTTCCATAATTTTCACCTCATGTACCACCATATCATTTGCAAATTTTGAATGCAATGACAGACATAGTAAAAGCCTTTCATTACAATGAAAGGCCCAGACTGTAGACAAAAGCCC
>NZ_MDGU01000001.1:0-146831 GCF_001705465.1 Lysinibacillus sp. AR18-8 | reverse complement strand
ATAATTAGGACTTGACTCCTATCCACCACTTTGTCTGCTCTATCCACCACTTTTCGCGTTGTATCCGCTACTTTCTATCTTGTATCCGTAACTTGAAACTATCCTCTCTTTAGCTCTATCTTTATCCTGGAATCTCCTACTATTCCTAGGTGATTAACTATAAATAATCTAGCTAATTTTCAGAAATCACCTTGTTCTTCTTTAGTATCCATGTTAAATTGGTAACAATTATTGAGAATACTATTAAATTGAAAGCAAAAGTTGTTGCTTTTAATAATATTGAAGAAAAGAGTGACGTCATGACATTAAACAGAAGTATTGAAACAAAGCTTGTACAACTTGGTAATTTAAGTGACCCAGCAACAGGAGCTGTGAGCCCACCCATTCATTTATCGACTGCTTATAAACATACTGGGATTGGTGAATCTACTGGTTTTGACTATACACGTACAAAAAATCCTACACGTGCTCTTTTAGAAGCAGGAATTGCTGATTTAGAGGGTGGCGATATGGGCTTTGCCTGTAGTTCCGGGATGGCTGCCATTCAATTGGTGTTATCCCTATTTAAACCAGGCGATGAATTAGTCGTGCCAGATGATTTATATGGTGGTACATATAGACTTTTTAATTTCTTCCAAGATACTTATAATATTAAGCCTGTTTATTCAAAATTTGAATCGGTTGAACAGGTGGAAGCATTAATGAATGAAAATACACGTGCAATATTTATTGAAACACCAACAAATCCACTTATGCAGGAGTTTGATTTACAAGTGTATGCGGAGTTAGCACATAAGCATGGGGCATGGTTAATTGTGGATAATACTTTTTATACGCCTTACTTCCAACGCCCTATTGAATTAGGCGCAGATATTGTGCTTCATTCTGCAACGAAGTATATTGGTGGTCATAATGATGTTTTAGCTGGGCTAGTGGTTGCTAAAGGCACAGAATTAGCCGAACGCATTGGCTTTATTCATAATGGTAGTGGCATGGTGCTAGGAGCTATGGATTCATGGTTACTTATTCGTGGTCTAAAAACAATGCATCTACGCTTAAAGCAACATGATGCCAATGCGAAGGCGATTGCTGCTTACTTAGAGGAAGAAGAGTTAGTGACCGATGTCCTTTACACTGGAAAAGGTGGCATGCTGTCATTCCGCTTGCAAAAGCCTGAGTGGATTGACCCATTCCTTCGTAACTTAAAGTTAATTACTTTTGCTGAAAGTCTTGGCGGTGTCGAAAGCTTTATTACGTATCCTGCTACACAAACACATGCAGATATGCCTTATGAAGAGCGTGTGGAGCGTGGCGTTTGTGATCGTTTATTACGCTTCTCTGTTGGCATTGAGGAACCAGAAGATTTAATTGCAGACTTACGACAAGTGTTTGATATCCTTAGAAAAGAGGCGTAATTGATGAAGCAACGTATTGAAACAAGCCTCATTCACGCAGGTGTTCGTGATGGCTATAGTAATAAAAAAGGGGCTGTTAACGTCCCAATGTATCTGTCCTCTACTTTCCATCAAGAAAGTATAGATGAATTTGGAGAATATGATTATGCTCGTTCAGGCAACCCTACAAGAGATGCGTTAGAAAAAGCTGTAGCAGAGCTTGAGGGTGGCGTTCGTGCCCATGCATTTTCATCTGGTATCGCTGCCGTATCAGCAGCATTAATGCTGTTATCGCAGGGAGATCATATCGTCATGACTGAGGATGTTTATGGTGGAACCTATCGTTTTGTAACAAAGGTGTTGCCGCGCTTTGGGATTTCCCATACATTTGTAGATTTTACGGATCTAGCAGCTGTAGAAGCAGCAATCACGCCAGCTACAAAACTACTTTATATGGAAACACCATCAAATCCAACGTTAGGCATTACAGATATTCGTGGTGTAGTGGCGCTTGCCAAGCAACACCACTGCCTTACATTCTTGGATAATACTTTTATGACACCGTTACACCAACGCCCACTAGAACTTGGTGTAGATGTCGTCATTCATAGTGCAACGAAGTTTTTATCTGGACATTCTGATATTATTGCTGGCTTAACGGTTACTGCCGATGAAAAGCTAGGTCAGGATCTCTACTTTATCCAAAATTCATTCGGTAATATTTTAGGTGTACAGGATTCATTCACACTACTACAAAACATCAAAACAACAGATGTACGTTTTAGTCGTTCTGCTGAATCTGCACAAAAAATTGCTGTGTATTTGGCTAGCAATCCACTAGTTGAGCAGGTCTACTATCCAGGGCTTGCTTCACACCCAGGCTACGCTATTCATCAGCGTCAAAGCACAAGTCCTGGGGCCGTTTTATCCTTCCGACTACCAAGCTATGCAGCTGCCAAGGCATTGGTTGAGGCGATGACAATTCCAGTATTTGCGGTCTCTCTTGGAGGAGTAGAATCTATCCTTTCTTACCCTGCAAAAATGAGTCATGCGGCTATGGAGCCTGAAGAGCGTGCTAAACGAGGCATCACAGATGGTCTTCTACGTTTTTCTGTAGGACTTGAGCATGTTGATGATTTAATTGCTGATTTTGCACAAGCCCTAGAGATTGCTGCCAAGGCTTAATTGAATCAACATAAAAACCGCGTCCAATTGACGCGGTTTTATTATAATAGGTTCAATTTCTCACCTTTGCTAACAATCGGTATAAATAATCGCCATGCCCCTTTGCTAGCAGGGCATCTTGCTCAGCTGAAATCCAATAGAATGAAAAGATTAAATCCCCTTCGTTTAAGCCTGTTGGATGATGTTGCCATGCATCCCGTGTTTCATCGGATGTTAAATGATAAAAATACCGTTTCTGTAAAACACCTGATGGATGATTAAAATAATCCTGTGCTATTAGCGCTTGAACGACAAGTGTGGTTAGACCTGTTTCTTCTAGCATTTCCCGTTTCACAGCATCTAAAGGTGTTTCCCCTTCCTCAACCGTACCTTTGGGCACCTGGATACCTGCCCCAACTGAATTCTGTTCAAATACGAGTACCTGTAATTGATCCTCATGCGTTCTCGTGATATAGCCAAAAGCTTTTTCAATTACTTGCATGAAAGTGACCCCCTTTGAATGATTGAATGTTACAATAAAGAGAAAAATTGGAATAGAAGGTGAAAAGTGTTGACACTTATTATACGACAGATGCAAGAAAATGACATTACTTTTGTACAAGAAATTGCTAGAATAAGCTGGCATCATACATACGAAGGAATCATTCCACGTGACATTCAAGATCGTTTTTTACAACTAGCTTATAGTCGAGAACGATTAATCGAACGTCTCATCAATAGTCCGTTTCTCGTTGCAATTTTTGATGAATGGCTAGTAGGCTTTGCTAATTTTTCAAATGTAACACAAGGTGAGGCGGAGCTACATGCGATTTATTTACATCCTGATATGCATGGTAAGGGCGTGGGTACTGCACTTTTACAGGAAGGACTACGCATGCTCCCAAATCTATCGTCTTTATTTGTTTGTGTAGAGAAAGAAAATAAACTTGGTATGCATTTTTATCAAGCAAAGGGATTTGTAGCAATAGAAGAATTTGATGAACAATTTGATGGCCATCTACTTAAAACAGTTAAATTGGTTAAACAATATGAAAAAGTGTAACGGTTCTTGCAACTACCGTTACACTTTTATTTATGTAAGATTTATCTGCTCCGCTTGGATAACAAGTGCTGTTAAGCCCGTTATACTACCAGATTCATGTGCCTGACCTTGATGCCATAGTACTCCCTGTCCTGTTTTTATCGTGATTTTTTCAGCATCTTCACCACTAATCCATCCCTCTCCATTAATAACGATAAATAGCTGTGGAATGGGGGCTTCATGCAAACCAACCACACCGCCTGGCTCAATATAGATGAAACCGATCGTCGTAGGTACTTCCGTTTTCGTGATTTTTCTATAAAATGTATCGATGGATTGGTATTGATGAATTGGATTTGCTAAATCTTGTGTAAATTGTATGAGTTGCATTTCGCGAAAATCCCTTCCTTTTAGGCTAGTTCTTCTTCAGCAAATGCTAAAAGTGTTCCATCTTCTTTTTTAAAATAAAAAGCAAATGCATCATAGCCATTTCTTTTAATCGTTTCCCAGTTAGTGGTTTCTCCATTTATAAGTTGAACATTTTCTTGTTCATCTACCTCATAGTCGTCTATTTCTCCGTCATAGTCGATGTTATAGAAAAATGATAATACGACTTTTGTTTCGGGTAAATTATATTTTTCTAGAGGACGGTTGTCACGGTGATTCTCTGTATACGCCTCACAAAATAGCGCATTATAACCATGTAGAGTCGCATCAAAGAGCAAAATTTCCTCGGCAGATAAAGGATCTTTAGCAACGATTCTAGCGGTTGAGCCTGTAATATAAGGCATTTCCTCCCCTTCAATCATTAGCAAATCACCGTAATACCAAATTTCAAATTGTTCATTGCCTGCACTAGAATGAAGCTGAAACTGGGATTCAACGTCATCTATAATTTGGACGTTTCCTGCAAATTGCTGTAGATAAATGGGAATAGGATTAATCATAGCTTTCCTCTCCTTTTCTGTTAGAAATTACTTTCTTACAATATAATACATCTTTCTTAGTCATAAAGAAAAACCCAGAATTTTTTCTGGGCTTGATGACACTTACTTTTCTAGCATGATTAAAACTGACGGGCCTTTGCTTCACTTCGCAAGAGACGGTTATGGAGAGTAATCTCCGTTTCACCATTTACTTGCGATTTTGATCGCTTAATCCTTGACCAGTTGCGGTGGATTTTTTGAGATTTGGGGTCTAGTTGTTCGAACCTACTCATTTTTCATCCTCCTCATCATTATAGATTTCATAAGTGAAATCTTCTTTATTATGACCCGCTAAGGTGAATTTATACTAATTTCATAAGAAGCTTAGTTACTTCACTTTATTAGTTTTCGCTTAACCAAGTTAATGCATATTGTACATATAATTCGGCTCCAACGCGCAAACCATCTTCATCGATATTAAAATGGCCGTTATGATGTGCCCAGCGTGTATCCTTTTCTGTATTGCCTGAGCCTACTAGAGCAAAACAGCCAGGTACTTCATCTAAGTAAAAGCTAAAGTCTTCTCCACCCATTGTCGGATCATCAATATGATAAGCATCCGCGCCAAAATGTTCAGCTGCAAGGCGCTCGACTAAGCTGGCACTCGCCACATCATTGTTGACGGCTTGTGTACCATATTCATAAACGACCTCTGCTGTGCCACCATAAAGTGAGGCAATCTGGTCAGCATAATGACGAATTTGCGTTTCGATATGTGAACGAACCTCTTTATCAAAACAACGCACAGTCCCTTCTAAAATGGCATCTTCTGCAATTACATTAAAGCGTGTGCCAACCTCCATTTTTCCAATTGTAAGAACGGCAGGTTGAAGTGGATTGACTGTACGTGCCACAACTGTTTGGACATTCAAAGCAAACGTTGAAGCAATCATCACGGCATCAATGGCATCATGTGGGACTGCGGCATGACCGCCCTGCCCTTTAAAGCGCACTTTGAAAATATCAGCAGAGGCAAAGGCAGGACCTTTATTACACTGAATTTTCCCTGTGTCAATTTGTGACCAAATATGAATACCAAAGACGTTAGCTACACCTTTCATTGCTCCTTGCTCTACCATCGCTTTTGCGCCTGTAGCTACTTCTTCCGCTGGCTGGAAAATAAAACGAACTGTTCCCTCAATTTCTTCTTGTACCGTATGTAATGTCTTAGCTGCAATCAGCAACATGGCTGTATGCGCATCATGACCACAGGCATGCATCTTACCATCCGTTTTAGAGCGATACGGAATATCTTCTCGTATTTCATAAACTGATAATGCATCCATATCTGCACGTAAGGCAACGGTTTTTCCTTCCTTGCCCCCTTTTAACTCCGCAATAATGCCTGTTGGCTCTGTTCGTCTATACGGAATACCAAGGTTCTCTAAATATGCTGCTACATAATTCGTTGTTTCATATTCTTCCCAAGAAAGCTCTGGCTCACTGTGCAATTTTTGACGAATTGCCACAAGCTCACTATTTAATTCCGCAATAATTTCTTTCATTTTATTCATGCTGACTCTCTCCTTCTTTATAGCCAATTGACAAAAATACCCGCTAAAATCACAGATGTTATCGTTACACTAATGAAACCTCCCACAAGCATCGGTGGTAACATATGACTTAACAGCATTTCTCGTTCTTTTTGATCGGCTGTGGACGATTTCACTACTTCATTCGTTAAAATATAATCTGCTGGGAACCCATAGAGCGCTGTTAAGGATACAGCAAACGCTAAATTCGGGCTGACCTTTAAAACTTTTCCTGCGATGAAAGAGAAAATATACATACCAATAACTGCTAAGACAATAGACACTACTAATGGCACAATAATACGCATCAGCATTTCAGGGGAAGCCTGTTTTAAGCCATCAAATATAAAGAGCATTAACCCCATAATGGCAAAACCGAAGCCATTTGCTTTTTGCAATGGTTGTCTTTCTAAAAAACCAAATGTCGATGCAAGGACACCAAACACTAGGCATAGCACTAACGCATTGACTGTCACAACAGGTGCTAATGCTGTAGATGTACCATACGCTAATAATCCAACAAGCGCTAAACGGAAAAATTTAAAGTATTCTGTATTGTACTTGGTAGGAATTTTCCTAAATAATTTTGGTTGCTCAGATGCCTGTTCAACATCCTCTACCTGTGTTACCGATTGTATATTCCCTTGCTGATGTTCTTTTAATAAACGTTTTGCTTCACGCTTCAATACAATGGACGTGATGGGATATCCTGCAAAACCTTGAATGACATAAATTACAATGGCAAAGACGGCTAAATCCTCTAAGCCAGCTGCAGAAGCGCCTTCTGACATTACTAGCGCTGCCACAACACCACCGACTAATGGTGGAACTGCAACAATCATCGTTTTTAAATCAAATAGCAAGGCACCAATTGTAAATAATATGGCGATGATGCCTACAATACCAGCTAAAGAAATAACGATGGCTTTCCACTGGTTTTTCAATTCCTTAAGGGACAGAAGTGTACCCATATTCGTAATTAATAAATACATTAACATCGTGGCAACGACTGGACCAATCCCGGCAATACTAACAATATCTTTCGGGAAGAATGTCCAATAGCCAATTAAAAATAATACCGCACAGACGAACACAGATGGAATCCACGCCTTCGTTCTTGTTGCTACGATATCTCCGATGTAAAGAATAGCAAGTACTATCGTCAGTGCTAACATTTGCGACATATCAAAGAATTCTCCTAACTTAGTAATTTTTTAATGTCATCTATAATAATACTAATTATTCTTAAAATTCTATTTTTACAGAAAAGAAGAAAAACAGCGCATGAACGAGCATATTCGTGACACTAAAATTACGGTTTTCCAAATATTTAGATTTTAAAGAATTCTCATAAAGCGCTTACAAAAAAAATAGAACCATTATAAAATGGTTCTACTTTCTCTTACATGCTATTTTTTGAAACGATTACCTGTGTTCGCATAGATCAAAAAAAATATCGTAAGGGCGACAAAAAGTACAAGACCTACATGAAATAACCATTGTGTATGGAAAAATTCGTTTAGTATCCATAAAAGGACACAAAAACAGTAGCCATACATCATTTTTCCCATAAATCTTGCCAGTGCCTTTTCATCATATTGTTCTTTATCTTCCTGTGCCATCGTATGAAAGCCTTCAAGTAGAAAAGCTCCTTTACCTTGCGATAGAACAATGGCGAAGATGAGAAACGGCAGCATGATTATTAAATAGACAAGTACTCCCAAGGTTAATCATCCTACTTTTCATTTTTAATAAATTGCTCAATTGCTGGTAGTAATTCTTCATGCAGTGGCAGCGAAGGGTCTGCATAGGTTGCTAAGTTTTTGGCGCGATCTGCCGGTGCCTTTTTCAATACGTGATTCATACCCGCTAGATAAAGTAATTTTGAGTCTTGTTTGCCTTTCTTCAATGCCTCAGCATCGGCTTCCTTCACTTGTAAATCCGTTGTTCCTTGTACTAGCAATACACGGCTTTTTACTTTTGCAAGCTCATTAGCAGGTTGATATTTTAGCAAGGAAATCAGGAAAGGCTGTACAGATGGACGGAAAAGGGCCTGTAGCTCTGGCGAAATATTTTTCACTTGCTCCCCTTGCTTTAAAGCTGTCAAAATATTCGTGGATTCATTAAAAAGCTTTGGTGCTAATTGACCTTTTAATTGCTCTAAAAGCACTTCATCTAACGATCTACCTGCACCGGCAATGGAGACAAAGGATGCTACGCCTGTCTTTTGAGCCGCGAGCAAACCAATGAGTGAGCCTTCGCTATGACCAATCACATGGACACTTGTGTAGGCTTTATCAGCCATCAATGTTTGGATAATTTGTACAGCATCATCAACGTATTGGTCAAACGTTCCTTCCTCTTCCTTTGTTAAGAGCGCTTGATTGTCACCAAGTCCTCGCTTATCATAACGCACCGTCGCAATGCCCTGTTGTGCTAAACCTTCGGCCAACATTTTCAAGCTATTATTTTTTCCAGCCAAAGCGGAATTACCATCTTTATCAGTTGGCCCCGATCCTGCTATTATCAGTGCCACTGGTGATGGAGATGGAGAAGCCTTTTGTACAGCTACCGTTAAGTTACCGTTTTGAACGGGAATTTTTAATGTGTCATAGGTAACAGGTTGCTCTTTATAAGCCTTTAGTATTAAAGGAAATTTCCCACCATTTTGTTGAAATGTAGCCTCTATTTGTTCATTTTTGATTGTGCCATTAATGGCAATAGCAGAGCCGTTTAAATTTATGGACACTTTTACTTTATCACCTGTATACGTCACACTTTGAAATGGAAAATTAGATAAGCCCTGTGCTGGCACGGATAATGTACCACTTTCCTTCTTTAAATCGATAATAATCGGTAATGGTCCATTTGGCGTTTCAATAGTTCCTTCCCATTTTCCAATAAACTGTTCATTCATTGCATTTGTCCCCTTTGATCCTTGATGTTGTGCAGTGACCTCTTTTTGCCCACAGGCAGCTAAAAGTAAAATTGTACAGCAAATCAATAACCATTTTTTCATCTAATCTTCCTTTCTATATGAAAATCACCAATAAAATTGGCAGTAACGTAATCGCTATTAAGATGTAACACCATTTGTTCGCGAAATTTACAGTCCAACCAATCCCGAACTTTTTAGGCACTAATAAGGATGGATCATTTTTATTGCAATAAAAAATACCCCATTTCCAGTATTGATCATCTGTGGCAGCTGTTTCATTTGTATGTACCTCATCAAAACGTTCATTACTTTTACTGAGCTTCCAAATGAACACTAGTAAACCACCCAACGTAACGACATTAAAGACAAGAAAAAGTGGGAAGAAGTAGGGAGCCGTTTGGTCTTGTAAAATAACAGTTGTATAGTGTAAAACAACAAATAGAATTGTCATACTAAAATTAATGGCTGCCAGGTACCAGCTTCCGTATTTACGCTGAGTTAACTCCCGATGAATGGATGCTTCTTTGGCCTGTGCACTTAATTGAATTTTGGCACTTTTCATGCCTTGACTCATCATGAAAAAACAAATTTGTATTGCCAATAATATAAGTGGCATACTGATGACTGAGAGCCGCGATTTTTGAGTCCAACCATCGACCTCTCCTGCCCCATTCCAATGAGTTGCGAAAACCTTAGGGATTAACTCATAGTTCATGTACGTAAAAGCGATTAATGCAAGTGTGATGATAATGGGTACACTAAAAAATATAGGTGATAATGTTTCCTCTTTCTGGCGGATAGACAAATCTGTCACATATACTGTTTTTATTTGTGCCTCCCACTGCTCCTGCACCTTTAATTTTTTCGTTTTAGCATGATAACTCATGTAAAGACCTGATGATAAAAGGAGCATGACATACAAAAGGATAAAGGAAATTAAAGATACCTTCTCCTCTTGTATAGGTGAAAGATAGAGAGCGATTTGACCTACTAAGAATAAGCCAGCAATCCCTGCGATGATTTGGCTATAATGCTTCTTCCACAGCTTTAATTGTGGATGTTTGACATATGGTTCGGGTATGGAAACACCAAAAACAAGTGTTTTTCTTGTTAAATGTGGTGTCATCATTTCCATAATTCCGACAATGATAAAGATGCCTACAATTATAAGCATACTACCCCTACTTCCATTGTTTTAAAATTCGCTGGAACAAACTTGTCATTTGCTCTTTCTCGAGGCCACGCGCAAAAGCCTCCGCCATGATAGGCTTCAAGGCATTTTCGACTTTTTCAACCTCCGTTTCTTCCAGCGCTCTCTTTTGACCACCAATAATGACCGCTTTTGCTTTCGGCTTCAATTCAATTAAACCCTTCTCTTCAAGCTCATGATAACTTTTACTGACCGTGCTAACATTGATGCCTAGATCTGTAGCCATCGAACGTACAGACGGTAAAGTATCACCATTTTTCAGCTCACCTTGCGCAATGCATTCTATTATTTGATTGGCCAATTGTTTATATAGCTGCAATTCACTGTTTGGATCTAATTGTATTTGCATAATAACCCTCCAATCTGTATTGCTTATAACCAAACAGAAATCTGTTATGCATAGAATAATACAGATTTTAATTAATGTCAAATGAAGGAATTTTTTATGGTGTTGAGTAGAGGTTTTTTCACAATAAGAGCGGGAGCCTTCCCTTAGTAGTGCTTTGAACTTCATTTAGAGCGGGTTCTCCTCCCCTAGGAGCACTTTGAACTTCCATTTAGAGCGGATCCCCCTTCCTTAGGAGCGCTTTAATCTTCATTTAGAGCGGGTTCTCCTTCCTAGGAGCGCTTTGAACTTCATTTAGAGCGGATATCTTGAGTACTTAGACCCCAAATAAGAAACAAAAAGGACCCAGAATAATTCTGGATCCATGGACACTTATTGCTTCTATTTGATTTTTAACTGATATGGTTTACACTTCTTCTTAATCTATAGCAAAACAGAATGTTCTGTTTCACCTTTAGGCTTAAGATTTATGAAGCTTCAACCTTCAACAGTTGTGGCGGACTTTCCTGAGATTCTTGGTCTTTGGGTGTTTGACTATTACTACTCATTCTGCATCCTCCCCATCAGATTAGATTAATAAGTGGTTCCTCTCTTATTATGAGCCTTCTTCTATTTTTTATACATGCTTTAGCTTTTCTCTGCAAAGAGTTGTTGGGCTATCGTTAAAGCATTTTGCACTCTTGGAAAACCGATGTAGGGTGCTAATTGTAAAAGTGCCTCGACCACTTCTGTCTGTGTCAAGCCTGCATGTAATCCACGCTGAATATGCGTTTTGGTTTGTGGTGCAGCACCTTGTGTAACTACCGCTGTTATCACGACGAGTGCTCGACTCTTTGCATCCAGCCCAGGCCGTGCATAGACATCACCGTAAGCAAATTCAATAATCATTTTGCGTAAATCGGGTGCTATATCGGCTAATGCATCGGATTCAATCATCCGTGCTGCTTCTTCTTCTGTCACATATTGTTTAATTGTTTCGAGCCCCTTTGTAAAACGTTCATTCATTTCTTCATCCCTCCTACATTTACTTATACAAAAACCCCAATTCCGCGTCTCCAGAATTGGGGATTGTCCTTCACATATGTAAGGTTCTCTTCTTCACGTCACCCTCTGGCTCAGTTGAAAAAGGATAAAGGTTTTCATAGTGCCTCACAGGACAGCTTTAATGAATATCTATGCAAAAAGTCACAAGGACATGCACGCAAAAATTAAATGGCTACAAGACAGGCTTTCGCTTTTTCAATTTGGATTTTTACTTGTTCAAAGCCAGTACCACCTAAGGAATGGCGGCGACGAACAGCAGCTTCTGGCGCTAGTACATCATAAATATCCGCTTCAATTAACGTACTTTCTTGCTGCATTTCTTCCAATGGCAAGTCTAATAAATAAATGCCCTTTTGAATACATGTAAAGACAAGCTTACCAGTCACCTCATGTGCCTCACGGAATGGCATCCCCTTTGTAGCAAGATAATCTGCTAGCTCCGTTGCATTTGAAAAATCAGCGTGAACAGCCTGATGTAAGCGTTCCGTGTTGACAGTCATTGTACGAACCATACCTTCAAAGATTTTAAGGGAACCAAGAATCGTATGAACAGTGTCAAACATCCCCTCTTTGTCCTCCTGCATATCTTTGTTATATGTTAATGGTGTGCCTTTTAACACCGTTAATAAGCCCATTAGATTCCCATAAACACGCCCTGTTTTACCACGAATAAGCTCTGCCATATCTGGGTTTTTCTTTTGTGGCATAATCGAAGAACCTGTTGAGAAGGCATCATCCAGTTCGATAAATTTAAATTCATCTGTAGACCAGATAATAATTTCCTCAGCAAAGCGTGATAAATGCGCCATAAGTAAGGAGGAATGACTTAAAAATTCCACGATAAAATCACGATCACTTACAGCATCCATGGAGTTTGCGTAAACCTCGCTAAACCCTAATAACTCTGCTGATTTTAAACGGTCAATCGGGAAAGTTGTCCCTGCCATTGCCCCAGCACCTAAAGGTAAAATATCAATACGTTTTATGGATTCTGTAAAACGTTGTTTATCACGCTCTAGCATCCAAAAATAAGCCATTAAATGGTGTGCAAAGGAGATTGGCTGTGCACGTTGTAGATGCGTATAACCTGGTGCAATCGTTTCAATATGCTCTTGTGCTTTGTCTAATAGTGTTTGTTGGAACGTCACAATTAAATCAATTGCTTCCTGCACACGCTTTTTCAAGAAAAGATGCATATCCGTTGCTACTTGGTCATTTCGGCTACGTCCTGTATGTAGTTTGCCACCGACAGGACCTATTAAATCAATTAACATTTTTTCTAAATTTAAGTGTATATCTTCATTGGCAACGCTAAATTCAAGCTCACCTGCGATTGCCTTATCTTTTAATTGGGCAAGACCACCTAGTATGGCCTCTACATCAGCTGCTGGTAAAATTCCTGTAGCACCAAGCATTGTGACATGTGCAACACTACCTTCAAGGTCCTCTAGCACAAGTTGCTGGTCAAAGCCAATGGATGCGCCAAATTCGTCTACCCATGCTTCTGCTGATTTTTGGAAACGTCCACCCCAAAGTTTTGTCATGTCAGCTCACCTTTTCCTCGATTACTTATTAAAAGGTGTAGTATAAGCACAAATGCCTCACCACACCTTGCTTGTTCAACATTACTTTTTATTCACAGATGAGTTCACTACAGTTGGTAGACCCCATAACTCGATAAAGCCTACAGCGGAAGCGTGATTGAATTGATCTTCCTTCGAGTATGTTGCTAGCTTTTCACTGTATAATGAATTTGGTGATTTACGTCCTTCTACAATCGCATGTCCTTTAAATAGTTTCACACGTACTGTACCATTCACATATTGTTGTGTTTGCGCAAGGAATGCTTCCAGAGCATCACGTAATGGTGAGAACCATAGACCGTCATAAATTAATTCGGATAGTTTTTTCTCGATTACTGGCTTGAAGTGTGCTAATTCTTTTACAAGCGTTAAGTCCTCAAGCTCTTTATGCGCTGTTAACAGCACTTTTGCACCTGGAATTTCATAAACCTCACGAGATTTAATACCAACTAAACGATTTTCAACGTGATCGATACGTCCTACACCATGAGCACCTGCTACTGCATTTAATTCTTGAATTAAATCAGCAAGCTTCATTTCTTTTCCGTTTAATGCTACTGGTTTACCAGCTACAAACTCGATTTCCACATACTCTGCTTCATTCGGTGCATTTTCAACAGAAACAGTTAAGCCATAAGCTTCTTCTGGTGGTGACACCCATGGGTCTTCCATGATGCCAGCTTCATTCGCACGGCCCCATAGGTTTTGGTCGATTGAGAATGGTGAATCCAATGTTGCAGGAATCGGTACATTATGCTTCATTGCATATTCGATTTCCTCATCACGGCTCCAGCCCCACTCACGTACTGGTGCTAATACCTCTAAATCTGGATTTAATGCTTTAATCGATACTTCAAAACGAACTTGGTCATTCCCTTTACCTGTGCAACCATGCGCAACAGCATCTGCGCCTACTTGATTAGCAATCTCTACTAGTTTTTTCGAGATAAGTGGACGGGAAAGTGCTGATACTAATGGATACTTTTGCTCATACCAAGTATGTGCTTGTAAAGAAATTAATGCATACCCTTCAGCAAATTCGTCTTTCGCATCTACCATATAAGATTCAATCGCTCCTACTTGAAGAGCTTTATTTTTTACGAATTCAAGATCTTTCCCTTCGCCAACGTCAAGACATACTGCAATTACGTCCCAACCTTGTTCTTTTAACCATGGAATTGCTACCGAAGTATCAAGTCCACCCGAATAAGCTAATACCACTTTTTTATTTGCCATTAAAAATGCGCCTCCATTGCTCTATCGATATGTATGTTTATACATTCATTTAAAAGTTTATACACGAATAGTATCATGTTATAAAAATAAATACAAGTGTATTTTTATAAATTCATAGACTTTTATTTTTATTGTCAAAAGTAAGTCGTTCCTTGTATAAGGTTGACAAGAAATCCATGGCAATTCACTCGAAAAAACGTTTTTTTACTATATATATAAATGTATACTATATAAATTTAGCAACGGACGAAAAAAAAGAATCCATGATACAAACTGGATTCTTTCTAGTTACTTGGCTGATTGTATCTTATACAATACTTTTTTAGGATTAATCAAAATAAGTAGAACGGCCACCGCCGAATATAAAATGGCATTATACATAATTAAATCAATTAGGTTTCCATTAATGGAGCCGATAAAAAAATTAAAGAGCTGATGAATAATAATAGGAATGATTAAATTCTGATTGATCGTATAAAATACTGTCATGATGATGGTCGTAGCTATAATCGTTAACATAAAGAAGAAGCTATATTTGATCAAATCCATTCCCATAAACCCTGTTGTAAGCCATATCGGTAAATGCCACATTCCCCACCAAAAGCCTATGATAATTGAAGCTATTAATGGCGAATACTTCTTTTGCAGCTCCAGCAGTGCAAAGCCCCTCCATCCTAACTCCTCACCCAGTGGTCCTGACAAAAGCGTTCTAACAAAATAAAAACTGAGCATGCCCCATGAAGACAGCGTAAAAATAGAGTTTTCTTCATAATTATTCATGATATGAAACAAAATCATGATAAAGATAGCTGTTTGTATCATCACGATTAAAACAATTACTGAAAGTGACAATTTGTTTTTGAATTTTTGTTTGACAAAGTGTATAAAACGTTGCCCAGGATAGATTCTTGGAAATAGTAACGCAAAGGCAAAGGTGGATGACCAAGCCGATAGACAGCGTACGGTATCAAATAGCCAAGTAGGATAGCCTAATAGCTTGACGGCTCCTACAACACAGAAAAGTGGCCAAAAAATAATATTGGTTAAAATAATAAAGCTTGCTACTGGTTTTTTTAATTTCTTTTTTCTACGCAAGTAGATCCCCCATTTCATCTGAATATCTTCAGCATAAACCTAGGAGTTGCTCACAGGTCAAACCCATTTTGCCATTATTTTATCGGTACATACATTTCTAAAAAAATACGTTCAAGCCCTTCTTCATAAGTGGTAAGCAATAAGTTGATATAAACAAGCCCTAAAAGCTCATAGCCTTTTTCCTTAGCTACTTTTCTTATACCAGCCTCTACTTTATTGTCTGTATTTTTGCCACCTGTTGACCAGCGCCCATCTTCAATAACTGTATAAAGACATTTGGGATGCGCTAAAACTTCACCTTTAATTGGATGATCGCTATTTTCTACTTTCCTGACAACCATAAATTTATTTTCGAGCATTCCGCTATCATCGAATCTAATAACTCTTCTTAAAGAAGTAAGAATTACCGCTTTTTTTATACTGTCTGCATTTTCTTTTAACGAATCATATTCATCATAGGCTGTATAATGATCTATTACGCCCATTATTTCTAATGGTTTCATTTCCTTTATAGTATACGTGCCTAGATATTGGCTAATTTTTTGACAATCCTCTTTTACAAGCTGGAGCTTTTTTAATTGTAGCTTTTTATAAGCTATTTCCTCTAACATTACTTGTTCTTTTTCTACTAACAATGATTGGATGCCCTCTATACTCTTGCCTTTTCTCAATTCCTGAATCTTTTTGATTTCAAAATCAATTTCTCTATAAAAATTGATTGTTGTGATATCGTATATATCAAAATGATTGTATGTTCTATACCCATTTTCACTATTTTGCTGGGGCTTTACTAACCCCTTTTCTTCATAAAATTTTAAGGTATCTCTAGAAACTCCTAAAAATTTTGCAACTTGACCAATTGTATACATCTATGTCTCCTTTTCAACTCTTTCTTTTTACTACTATAGCTACAATTATATGTAAATATGAAAAAACCGTAGACATGCACGTGAAGCATGTTTACAGTTTCAAACGTTGTTATTTCTTATGGAAAAATGATTTGCCTAGCCATTCAATGGTTGCAGGGGCTAATGCATACAATTTACTCGACAATCCCATAATTCTAGGTAGATTAATCTCACGAACAGGACGATCAATCGTTTTCACTGTCTCTTGAGCTACTTCCTCCGCTGACAATAAAAAGCGCCCTAAGGATTCTCGGTAGCCACTTGTATCATTGGCTTTATCTAAAAATGGTGTATCAATGGGACCAGGATGGATGGCTGTCACTTTTACATTGTACGGAGCTAATTCCATACGCAATCCATTGGTAAAACCGACAATAGCATGTTTCGTCGCAGCATAGACACTCGCTTTTGGTGTGGCCACCTTCCCAGCCTGAGAACCAATGAATATTAAATGGCCCTGTTTGCGCTCTATCATCTTAGAGGCTAATCGTTTGGCAAGATAAATGGGTACGCTAACATTTAATTCGATCATTTGCGCAATATCCTCATCCTGTAAAGCAGGGGCTACAGCAAACTTCCCTACACCTGCTGAAAGAATCGCTACATCAATCGATGGTAGCTGCGCACAAACATCATCAAGTGTATGTAGATTGGTTAAATCCGCTTGGATCACTTGAGCACCTAAACGCTCTAGCACCTTTAGTGCAACGGCATTGCGACCTGTGGCATAAACGATATGCCCTTGAGCTACTAGTAATTCAGTTATTTTTAAGCCAACCCCACTTGTAGCTCCTGTCACAAAGATTGTTTTGTTAGGATGTTTCATGTATAAACCTACTTCCTTTGAAATAAAAAGATACCTGCTTCTGTCTTTGTTGACGTAATATACTCATTGGCCTCTAGGTAATCTAAATGACCAAGTGTTTTAGATAAAGTTAAACCAAGCTGATGCTGGAAGATAGCCGGATACAAGCGTTTTGTTACTTGGACAACTGTTAATTGATCATCGCCTAATAATTCAAAAACTTTCATTGATTGTTGGTGCTGTCGCTCTAATCGTTTATCAATTAACAACGGAATATCCTCTAGCTCTGCTCCATGCCCTGTATGCATCATTTTGACAGGTAATTGACGTAGAATTTCAAGGGATGCATTATATTGTAGTAAAGATTTTGTACGTCCTACAGTACGATCCAATGGTGGCTCTATTAATGGATTGGGCGTTATTTTTTCAAGCAATAAATCTCCACCAATCACATGATGAGTTTTTTCATCCCAAAAAATGAAGTGACTTTGTGCGTGACCTAATGTTTCGATTGCCTTTAATCCTGGATGCCCAGGAACTTCATCTCCATCTTCCAAAATTTGCGTTAATGGTCGTTCCCCTACAAGCTCCAATTCACGACGAACATGGACACTTTTTGCAATATATTCTTGTGGTACCCCATGCTCCAATAAACGTTCACTGTAAAATTGTTCATGATAGCGTAAAAAGTCTTCATCATGACGAAGCCATTTGTCATTATAGGCATGCCCTAAAATTTCTGCATATGGAAAAGCATCGACCCATCCCGCATGATCTGGATGATGATGGGTTAACACAACCTGTTCAATATCTTGCATGTCAAAGCCTGCTGCTCGAATCCCCCATTTTAAAGCATCATAGGCTTCCATTGTTTTTGGGCCAACATCAAAAATGCTAAGTGCATCGCCTTTTACAATAAATGCATTGACATCTCCTACTGCATAGGGTGTTGGTATTTCTATTTTGTATATAGACAAAGTTGTCTCCCCCTTTTCACGCACTTGTGAATACTGATTCATTCTATTTTACAAGTTTTTTCTGTTTTCGTCATCCTCCTGTTGACAGGTTGCCTATTCCTCACTATAATTTTGAATAATCTAATTATTTATGTGCGTTGAAGAAGACGAGTACGTATCTGGTGAAGGTGTTAGAGAGTGTTACATTTGCTGAGAGTAACATCACCCGCTCCCATTACCGAACCTACTTCTGAGCAGTTATGCAAACATAACCGTTTCCCTTGCGATAAGAGGGCTAAGAGTTGTGCCAACAATTGGCAAACAAAGGTGGTACCGCGGAAACGAGAGCGTTTTCGTCCTTCTAGATAAGGACGAGAGCGCTTTTTTATTTTGAACTGGAGGTTTTGTTCATGAAAAAAATTTTATTTATCGGTGCAGGCTCAATGGCGGAAGCATTGATGCAAGGCTGGATTAAACAAAAGGTGTTCACACCACAGGAAATTTACGTCACCAATCGCTCAGACAAGGAACGCTTACATTTCCTACATGAAACATATGGTGTCCATTGTGTGTTTGATCCTACGATTTTTCAACAGGCAGATCTGATTATCTTAGCGATGAAACCGAAAGATGCTATTGCTGCTATGTGTGATTTAAAGCCTAAACTTACGGCACACACTGCTGTACTATCTATTTTAGCAGGCATTGCGATTGATACAATTACAGAATTTTTAGGGAGTCGCCCAGTAGCAAGGGTGATGCCGAATACTTCCGCTACAATCGGCATGTCAGCAAGTGGCATTGCATTCAATAACGAGGTATCTGCAGACCAGCGTATCCTATTCCTCCAGTTATTAGAGGCTGTTGGCTCCGTTATTGAAGTCGATGAAGATCAGTTACATGCAGTCACAGCCCTTTCAGGTAGCGGCCCTGCCTATATCTATTATTTAATGGAAGCTTTTGAACGAGTAGGGACGAAGGTAGGCTTATCGAAAGATACGGTGCGCTTGCTAATGACTCAAACACTTGCGGGGACAGCTGAGATGCTCAAGCAGTCATTAGATGAACCAGATGTCTTACGCAAAAAGGTGACGAGTCCTGGTGGCACGACGGAGGCAGGGATACAGGCATTAGAACAATATCAATTTAATGAAGCCATCGAAGCTTGCATTAAAGAAGCGGAGGCACGATCTCGTTCACTTGCAAATGGGTAGCATTATGTGCAAAATAGAGTGTATCACTAGGAATTAGGAGGCTTTATTTTGAGTAAATTATTCGAACCCTATACATTGCAATCTATCACCTTAAAAAACCGTGTTGTGATGGCACCTATGTGCATGTACTCAGCACAAGACGATGGCATGGTAACGCCCTTTCATTTCGTCCATTATGCAACACGTGCAGCTGGTCAAGTAGGCTTAATCATTTTAGAAGCTACTGGTGTTGTGCCAGAAGGTCGTATCTCAAATAAGGATTTAGGGATTTGGGATGATGCACATATTGAAGGATTAAGTCAATTAGTTGAGGAGATGAAAGCGTACGGCGCTAAAACAGGCATCCAGCTTGCACATGCTGGTCGCAAAGCAACAGTAGATGGCGAAATTTTTGCTCCATCAGCTATTGCCTTTAGTTCAGACTATAAAACACCAACAGAAATGACAGAAGAGGACATTCACTATGTCATCGAGGCATTTAAACAAGCAGCTATTCGTGCCGCAAAGGCTGGCTTTGATGTACTAGAAATTCATGGCGCACATGGCTATTTAATTAGCGAGTTTTTATCACCTGCTACGAATAAACGTCAAGATCAATATGGGGGCTCACAGGAAAATCGATATCGCATTCTACGTCAAGTCATCGATGCTGTTCGCAGTGTATGGGATGGTCCTTTATTGGTACGTGTCTCTGCGGAAGATTATGCGGAAGATGGTACAACAATGGATGACTTTATTGTTTTTAGCCGCTGGATGAAATCTCAAGGTGTTGATTTAGTTGATGTGTCAACAGGGGGCGTTGTACCAGCAGCCATCAATGTCTTTCCAGGCTATCAGGTACCACATGCAGAAGCGATTAAGCATGGGGCTGATATTCCTACTGGTGCAGTTGGTCTTATTACCACAGCCATTCAAGCCGAAGAGATACTCCAAAATAATCGTGCAGATTTAATATTCTTAGCGCGTGTTTTATTACGAGACCCTTACTGGGCACTACATGCAGCTAAAGAGCTAGGAGAAGACGTGCAGCCTCCCGTACAATACGTCCGTGGTTGGTAATTACATTTCCATCAAAAAACAGCTTGTGCTCCAGCAAGCTGTTTTTTCATTAGAAAAGTGGATTTTGTTTTAATTCTTCATCAATAGCCTGTACCAATGTCTCCGCGTCATCTGCTGTCACAACTTCCCCATTTACTATCGCAAAAATACCTTGCTCACAGATTTCACAATGGGATGTACAACCAGATTCCTCTATCTCAATATCTTCTCGTTCTACTAATACATCATACGCATCTGCCGCACCAAGTGCTAAATTAGTGATACAAAACTCCACTCTATTTTTTAGCTGCTGTGGTTCCTTCTTTTTTTTAAAAAGAGAAAATACCATGTTTATTGACCCCCTACTCTCTAAAAATAATCATACCACAATTCCATAAACTTCATGCAAACTGTAGCGTTAAGCAAAATGATTATCATAAAATACTATTAATCTTTCAGCTCAATCAACATAAGTTTTTCTTATGAAATTAATGTACAACCATTAAACGAAGATGACTGCCTTGAAAAAAGGTAGTTACAAACTTATCATGCAAAACCTTCAAGTACAATTTTGCAGTCAACTAAAATAGCTATTTATGTTGTTCAATCAAATCATCAGTCTACTCCATACATCGTGTAAACAAAACTCCCACACAAATGTAGTGCTTTTATTAAGTAAATATTAAAAACAACCAAGTCTCTTATGTATGACCTGGTTGTTTTATCTATTATTTAACGTATTGTGTCTTTTTAATAACCGATTTTAACGCCACCCCTACTACACATATAAATCCAATAACTAACAATAAAAATCCTATTGGAATAAGAAAGAATGGTTCTTCTAATGTACCATCAGGTGCTACATTACTCCCTTTCACCATAAAGATTAAAAAACTAAGTACGCCTAATATGATTGGCATTAATGCAAAAATATATTTTTTCATAACTTTTTCTTCTCTCCTAAATATTTTTATGTTTAATTCCTACACTGCAGCTTTCTACAACTCGCTGTAACAATCATAAATCCAAAATATATTCTAAGTCAATTATTTTTTATTGATAAACAATAAATTTTTATTCTAATTCAACCAATCTCAAAATTGACATTTTGAAATTCTAACTATAAAATGACCATAATCTCAAGTGATAATATGGAAGGGTGATTTGTATGAACTATGAAGATTTAATGCAATGGAAAGGTTATTTGTTTTTAGATAATATAGTAGAGCCAGGGACAAACTCTTTGAGAGTCTCTATTTCTAGAGCTTCCGTCAGCGCCGAAAGCGAGGATATAAGTTTTGAGGAATATACTATAAATGATGTCTATCCTATTGAAATTGATAAGACATTACCGGTCATACATATAGAATTCGATTCATATGTAGCCTATACTGTTTTTGACGAATCATTTCATTTTGTCAATCAAGAAGATGATTTCTTGGGTAACTCAGTACGTCTTTTTACAAAATCAACTTATTTAGATTTTATAAGTAAAGGAACTATAGCTCTCGATATCTATTCCTACAAGGAGCTATTCCATTATCAGATTGTTTGTTTAGACCATATTATTGATATTGTCTCATTCGATAAACCCACTATTATAAGCGAATAAGTAGTTTTTAAAACAGTCAATGAAATTTTGTTGTCTGTTTTCTTTATTTCTATTAAAGCATCTCGTAAAAGGTAGCTCCCGTAAGTTCAATTATTTTTTAATAGAAACTTTAAAATATTTTTTGTAAACTCTTCGTATGAAGTATTCTTTCCACGTTGGTTATACCACTTTCGTATTGTTTCTACTAACCAAAACGGCACAGAATTTCCATCAATTAAATGATAGTATTGCTCATATCCTTTTTTTAAATGCTCCCATCGATGATCATTACCCTGTAGTGTGTACTCAGAGACATCAATTATTTTTGCCCTTCCATTCTGTAGCAAAATATTTTTCAAATGAATATCACGAGGGTTAAGGCCCTTCTTCCGAACATATTCTCTTGCATCCTCTACTTCATTTATAACCTGTTTTGGAATGTGAATACCTTGTAGAATGCAATCAAAAAGCGTTTTTCCTTCTTCGTAACTTAAAACAAGGTATTCGTCATGTGAAGCAAAGCATGTTGAAAAGAAAGGTGAATCTCCAAGTATTTGATACACATTTGCTTCAACTTTTACTTTGTGCACTTTGTCTTTGGCATATAGTTTAAATGCATACGCTGGGGCGGAAAGAGCTTGAAAAACAGCCGCATCTGTCCCAACACCTATACATTTCAAATCATCAGCTTCACCACTTATGGTAACAGGCTCGTTATTTGGATTTGAAAAAACGTTTATTTTAGAAAGAGAACCTATAGCTTTATCCCAATCGTTTTCCATTTCCATCTCTCCCATCATTTGCATTGAAGTATACTACACTATCTAATTACTTTAGTAGGGATTCTATATCGCCCCTAACAATATTCAAATCTCAAGTTTCCTACACACACTCTTTAATTTTAAAACGTTGGGAACTACTAGAAGTTTCTATATCCATTTCTCCATATGGAAAGTATACGGCTTTGTTAGCTACAGAAGAACCAGTTCTATCCTCTATTTACCCTTAACCACCTTTATTAAAAACTCAAAGTGATTTGGGTTTTATTTTTATCATGATTGTCACGAACTTATAGCTAGCCTTGACACAAAAAGAAACGCTGTGTCAGACTACTTCACAGCGTTTCTTCTATTAATCTTTAAAAATCATATTCAGCATCTTTTTTGGCTCGAATTTCTGCAAAAGCCTCTGTAACCATCACGGTATCCTCTGCTAACCGTTCTAAACGAAAAAGGACATCATCATTGACAATTTCTTTACGTAAAAAATCCTTTTCTTCTATAAATACATAGGTCGGTACGATGTGCGCTTTCATATAAGCAAGGATCGGCTTTAGTTGCTGTTCCACCATTAAATAATGCTTGGATGTACCCGCTGTAACAATAACACTGACGACTTTATCGCGGAAGGCATTGACAGGTAAAAGGTCAAAGATGTTTTTTAATGTAGCTGGTATAGATGCTTGGAATGTTGGCGTCCCAATAACGATCGCATCTGCAGCCATCATGGTTTCCGTCACATATTTTGTATCGCCTTCATATTCAAAGTAATTACGTCCATCACTAAAAACTAGCTGATAGTCAGCAAGATCTAGTAATGTTACTTCATGCTGTGGGTATTTTTCTTGTAACATCTCGACTAACTTTTGTGTAGCTGTTCTTGTCTTTGAGCCGACAATAGAACCCGCAAGTGCGACAATTTTCATAATGAGCCACTCCTTATTTTGCTGTGTGTTTTTTTATCGCTGGAATTATATCATTACCAATGATTTCAATATTTTTCATCAATTTTTCGAAGGGTACGCCACCAAAATCGATTTGTGCCATAAAGCGTTGCATGCCATATAGTTCGTATTGATAAAGTAGTTTTTCAATAATTTGCTCTTTACTGCCCACCATTAAAGCATCACGTGTATCAGGCGCTTGTGCAAATTGTTGCTTTGGATAGCCCCCACCACGAATAGCTTGGAAACCACCGTTTAAATGTGGATACATGCCCTGCAATGCCTCTTTTGTTGTGTCTGCTACATAAAACAAGCTTGTTGTGGCAATAGGTAATTCATTTGGGTCAAAGCCTTTGCGCTCTGCCGCTTCGCGATAGGCATCCACTGATGGTTTAAAGTTGATAGCAGGTCCACCTAATGTTGTAAGCATCATCGGAATGCCCATATAACCTGCTTTAATGGCACTGGCAGGTGGTCCACCCACCGCACGCCATATTGGCAACGAGCCGTTTTTTGGCTGCGGTAAAATTTGTGCATGGTGGAGAGGTGCTCTAAATTGCCCTTCCCAAGTCACAAGCTCCTCGTCATTGATTTTCATAAGAAGCTCTAATTTTTCCTCAAAGATTTCTTCATAATCTTGTAAATCAACACCTAATAAGTGATAGGCACCTACACGTGAACCACGTCCCGCTACAATTTCTGCACGACCATCTGATAATAAATCAATTGTGGCAAAATCCTCATATACTCGTACAGGGTCTGAAACACTTAATACGGTTGCGGAGCTAGTCAATTTAATGGTCGAAGTTGCTTGTGCGATAGCACCTAACACGACCGTATGTGCCTGTGTTGTAAAATAAGACTGATGACTTTCACCTATGCCAAATACATCAATTCCAGCTTGCTCTGCTAATTGACTTGCCTCGACTAGCTCTTTTAGTCGTTGTTGAGCAGAAATACGCTCGCCCGTTAGTGGATTAGGGATATGATCACCTAAAGAGTACAGTCCGAATTCGAGTCCTTGTGCTTGATCAATACGATATTTTTCCATCATGTGTTATCTCTCCTTATTCTAGCGGTTCTAAAATAGCTTCAATTTCTGAACGTCTCTCTTCTAAAAATGGCGGGAGGTCTAACTCTTTGCCAAGTTCTTCGACTGCTGAATCTACCGTAAACCCTGGCCCATCTGTCGCCATTTCAAATAAAATACCGTTACGATCTCTAAAATATAGACTTTGGAAATAATAACGATCAACCACACCAGTACTATCCAATCCAAGCTCCTTAATTTTGGTATCCCATTGCTGTAATTCTTCAACGGTTGCAACACGTAACGCAAGATGGTGAATACTGCCTTTACCAGGTTTCTCGCTTGGTCCTTCTAATTCTTTGACAACAATCTCGCCAAGCACTTCCCCTTCTATCGATTGTAGGACCGTTTCTTTGTCCTTTTCTGCAATAACTGTATAGTGAAATAAATCTTGTAATAAATTGACCGTTCTTGATAAATATCGCACAGTGATTTCAATAGTCCCCATGCCTAAAATACGATGTTCCTGCGGTATATCATTTCCATCCCATGGTTGCCATTGAGCAGGCGTTTCTTGTCCTTGGTGGTTTAACAATACCATCCGTAAACCTTCATGATCTTCAAAAAATAAAGCCTCTTTGCCTGCATAAGTAGTGATTTCGCTATGTTCTACCTCTAGCTGCTGAAAGCGTTCTTTCCAATATAGTAGGCTTTCGAAGCTAGGTACAAGTAAGCCAATACGTGTAATAGCATTCGTCCCTCGCACTGTACGTCCTGCAACAGGCATTTCAAAAAATGTTAATTCTGTACCTGCTGCGCCTGTTAAGTCTCCATAAAATAAGTGATACATGGAAGGTGAGTCTTGATTCACCGTTTTTTTCACACGTCGTAACCCTAAAATAGTTGTGTAGAAATGATTATTCTGTTTACCATTTTTCGTTAGCATTGATATATGATGGTGTCCGCTTAATTTGTTCATCATAATTGTTCCTCCTCATTATTTTCACTTGACTAAGCAAGTGATTTCACAAAAAAAATTACACGGGCGGCAATTTTTTTTCTCGGCTATGTTTTTCAAGCTTTGTCATCGCAATATATAAAGATTTAATTTCTTCAGCTGATAATACTTCTTCAAAAAACGAAGACTGGAAGTGAAGTTGACTAGGTGTTGCTGCGTCAATCATTTGCTCCCCTTTTGATGTCAATGAGATGGTTTTCGTCTTCCAATTTTGTTTACGCTCGATTAGTCCCTCTTTTTCTAGTCGGGCAAGCATGCGAGACATGCCACCTTGTGTTACAGTTACTTTTTCTGCTAATTGAGACTGTGTAATAGGGGCATATGTTTTAATCTGGATTAACACATCAAATTGTGCTGTCGTTAAGTCGAAACGTTTTAAAAATTCATTCGATAACTGATTACTTTGCGTTGTAAAGCGCATCATCCGAATCCACGTTAAGGTGCCTAGTGTATGATTTCTCATGACTTCACCCTCCCCTCAGTTATCACTTTACCACGCAAGTGATACTTCCGCAAGAAAAATATCTCGAATTCAAGGTATTTTTTTAACATAGGGAGACCCCCTATATGATGCCAGGTGTTGTAACAGGATATAAATTGCCCTTAAGAGCAAAAGAAATTCTACCCGTTTCTTCTGATACAACCATTACAAGTGCATCACTTTGCTCACTCAATCCCAGCGCTGCACGATGCCTTGTTCCTAATTTCTTTTCCCCTGTATACCGCTCTGACAATGGCAGTACATTGGCAGCTGACTCAATTTGATTTTGATGGACAAGTACCGCTCCATCGTGAAGTGGATTACCAGGGAAGAAAATAGATTCTAATAAAGAATGGGTTAAATCTGCACCAATATGAATACCAGGCTGAATTAAATTCTCTAAAGCATCCTGTCTTTGAATAACAATTAAACCACCATGCCTTCTCAAAGACATATTTTGCACACTGTGTGATAGCTCTGGATACTTTTCAGTAAACGGGGAAAGATAACAATTTAAATAGAACGTTGCAGCTTTCATTTCAATTGTCATAAACTTCTCTTTAATTTTCTCAAAATTACCAAGGAGACAATTTGCATCTGTATCCATTTCCTGCACACTCTGCTGTAAGGACATGATCACTTCGAGAAGCTCATCTTTTAAAGTTTCTTTCATTGGTGAAAAATCACAATTTGTTGGATCCATATGATACACACCTCTTCATTTCATCACTGTTTACCATAGTTTTTCTCTCTATATGTTTTTTATTCTCCTTTAAGTAAAACGACCTCCTACAATGTTGAATAGGAAGTCGTTAATATCCTTACATATGCCCTGCTCGGATTTTCTTTACGATGCTGAAAGTCGTGTAGGCAGCAGCGGGTGCTAATACAACAATAAAAATAATCCACACAGTTAAATTATTTGTTGCTTTTAATGTTTCATAATTTGTCATGACAAAAATAATTAGACCGAATAATAGTAAATAGCTCAGCACATTGGGAAAAATGACGATTAATCGTAATAATGCTGGCGGCATCTTTTGTTGATTCATTTAAACCACACCCCTTTTTTCAATTATACGGGAATCTAGTGATTTATCGTACTATATTTTTCCTTTTATACTTTATATTTGCCTGCTGATAGTTGGAGGTTTTCCGCTGTTGTATTTAATTGGTCGATAAATGCGGTCATGCTCTCCATATTTTCCGCTTGATGTTTAGCCTTTTGAGCAACGGCATCAACACTTTGCGATGTCTGCTTAGCCAAGAGCGAAACATCTTCCATGGTAGCTGTTACTTCCTCTGTACTAGCAGCAATTTCCTCAGTGGAGCTTGATACTAAATCCACTTGTGTTGCTAAGACCTGTACATCATTATGAATTCCTTCAAACGATTGCTGTGCTTCTTGTACGATAGCACGTCCTGTATGTAAGACATCTGCTGTTGCTTGGATGGTTGCCACAATATTGGCTGTTTCCTTTTGGACATTCATCACCACCTGAGTGATTCTATCCGCCGCACTCTTAGAATCTTCAGCTAATTTCCGAACTTCTTCAGCTACAACGGCAAAGCCTTTCCCCGCTTCACCAGCACGAGCCGCTTCAATAGATGCATTTAATGCCAGTAAATTCGTTTGATCAGAAATTCCCGTAATCACATTGGTAAATTCCCCGATCATTGTAGATAGTTTTTCAAGCTCCTGTGTTCCAATCACCGCAAAATTCGTTTTCTCATGAACAGTCACTAATTGCTTTTGTAAGGACTGCATAATTTGTAATCCATTATCTGCGTTTTCCTCGGTATTACGTGAAATACTAGAAATTTCTGCTATGGATTCCGAAATATATTGAATGCTGCGCGCCAATTCCTCCATTGAATGCGCACTGTCTGCCGTATTATTCTGTTGTGCAAAGGAGGCCTGAGCTACCTGACTAGATTCTCCTTGGATAATTGCGGCTGATTCAAGTGTTTCATGAGCATTTTCTTGAATTGTATAGGTAGCTTCTTTTATTTGATTGGCCCCTTGCTTTATCTCACACATAATTTGTTGGAAATTATCCATCATCCCATTAAATGATGTCACTAATTGGCCAATCTCATCTTTTGCATGGATTGGAATACGCTTGGTTAAATCTGCTTCTCCTTTACTAATTTCCTCTAAGGAATTGCGCACGCTTAAAATACGCGATACTTGCTTTGAAATAGACAGGCCCGTAGTGAAGAAAATCACACAGACAACGATCAATGAAGCTACAATTGTGCCTACCAAAATTTGTGAGAGGATAGCATTGGATACAATAATAGCTAAGTATGTACCGTTTGATAATGGCTTTACATATTGCGTGACACGTGTGCCATCGTAGCGCCCTGAAAATTCAGTCGACTTTTGTGCTGAAAATTGGGCTGGCTCAAAACCAATATTCGCTAAATTTTGTTTTGCTGTAGCGGCAATGGCTTGGCCTTTTTCATCTACAATAGCGGCGAATAATACGGTTGAGGATAAATAGTTGTTCAGTTGATCGATATAAGATTCACTGCCGATACTTGCTTCTAAATCTAGTAGCTGCTGTCCATGGCGAGCCACCTGTACAATTTGTGGAGTTGCTGGATTCCAGCTACCTACCCCGACAAATTTGAAAAATTGATCATCGACATCGCGAATTTGTGCTTTTTGGACAATTTCTTTCGCTCTTCCATCTAAAAGTTGCATATATTCGGCAGCTTGTCCGTTTGGATCAGCGCCAAAGTTAAAATCAACAGTTGGAGCTACTGATGTCACCGTTGTATTCCCTTTATCATCTGTACTCCAAATCTCATCGAGGCCACCACGCTCAGCAATGGCCTTTAAATCCTCATATGTAGCACCTTTGTCAATGATGTAAGAAGCCATTACAGATTCGGCAATCATTTCTTTTTCCATAATTTCTTCTGCTTTTTCTCTAGATTGAATCGCTCCTTCCAACCCCATGACAATGGAGTTGGCGATTGCTTCTCCATTGCTTTTTTCACTTTTATATGTAGCTTGATAAACATAAATAGAAAATGCCGCTATAATGAACACCACAATGCCCATAATCTCCAGAAGCATTTTCCATTTCATTGACTTTCTCATGATGAGATCCCCCTAAAAATTACGATTATTTCCACTTCATCATACAATATTACTTCCATATATTTCATTAACAATTTATTAAATATAAAATAATAATTTTTGAAGAAGTTTAAATTGTCATTAATTTGTAAAAATTCTGGAATAGATAAGCAAGGAGGATAAATCTAACTATTTTGTACTAGTAGAGGCATGCAAAAAAGGATCATTCTCATGATTAAACAGTAATATTTAAACAAAATTATCTACACACCTTTAGGACTATAAACTAAAAACATCTATTAGAAGAATCTCCTCTAATAGATGTTTCTTACTTATTAACTATATCAAAATAATTTATTATGTTGCCATGTATATACGGCTTGATCAGCTGTTAGGAATGTATTCGGAAAAATCCCCTGTGCTTCAGCTAAAAATTGAGGTAAGTCATATGGAAGAAAACGTGCGCTTAAATGATTTAATAATAAATAGTGTGCTCCAGCTTGCTGTGCGACTTTTGCTGCCTCCACATTTGTTGCATGACCGTAGCTTGCTGCTAAATCTGTTGTTGTACCATCAAAAGTTGCTTCATGGACAATGATATCAGCGCCCATTGATAATTGGATTGCTTCTTCACAATATTTCGTGTCGCCTAAGACTGACAATGTAAAGCCCTTTTTGGCTGGTGCCACCACGTCTTTCGCAAGTACCACATCACCATTTTCAAGTACAATATCGTGGCCATTTTTTAATTGGCCTAGTAAAGGTCCCTTTGGAACACCAAGTGCCTGTGCTTTGTCGATTAATAATTCGCCTGGTAAATCCTTTTGTTCGATACGATACCCATAGCAAGGTACAACATGGCGTAATTCCTTAGCATGAATTGTAAAATGAGCATCCTCAAAAATAATGCCTTCTTGTACTTCTACAAAGCGTAAAGGATATGTTAAATGGGTTTTTGATAGGGCCAATGTTTGTTCAATCCACTGTTGTAAGCCAGATGGTCCGAAGATCGTTAGCGGCTCATCCCCACCTTGAAAGGAACGCGAGCTTAAAAAGCCTGGAAGTCCAAAAATATGATCCCCATGTAAATGTGTAATAAATATTTTCGTCACTTTCCGTGGCTTTAACGACGTATGAAGGATTTGATGCTGTGTCGCCTCCCCACAGTCAAATAGCCACATTTCACTCACTTCGTCTAATAGCTTTACCATCAGAGCACTTGTATTTCGTTCTTTTGAAGGCATGCCTGCGCCTGTCCCTAGAAAATGTAGCTGCAACATAAGCCACCTCACTTCTTATTTATATCATTTTATTGTACCTTATCCATTCCCATAAGAAAAACCTTTGGTGTACAGTTTCTCCAAAGGTTTCTTAATTATTTTGGTTGCCATGAAACAAGCGCCGCATGGAAATCATGACGATAATAATAACGTCCATCCTTTTCTTCGATAAAAGGTAGCAGTGATTCTTCTACATGGGCTCGCTGAAAATTCGTCGTTAATATTTTTTTACTCTGCGTTGTCACAAGCTGCTCATAGCTTTCATATTCATAGACACGTTCTAGAGGGATAATCTGACAATCCGCGTAAATATCCATTTCATAGAGTAGATTCAAAAACTCGATATAATCTCTGCGCGGAAATTTAATGTCATAACCATACTTTTCATATAACTTTTCATAGTGTGGCTGAATGGGGCCTGTCGTCATCCCAATGATAGCACGCTTTCTCGCCAGCCGATTCATGTGATATAAAGCTGCTTTTATTTCATACATTCGGTAAAAACAATTCACGCCCAAGACGATATCATGTGGTTCAATCTCATCATGCTCTAAACTTTCCCACTTTGCATGAATATAGGAAACGTGCTCCTCCTGCGGCATACACTGCTGTAAGTAATGCAAAATGCTTTCAGAGCTATCCACACATGTGAGCTTCCTTACTTTATCAGCTAATGGAAATGTATAATTGCCCCACCCAGGACCAATTTCTAATACAGAATGCTGAGGTTCAATCTTTTTTTGAAGCTCCTGAAAAATCAATGCAGCATAAGGATCTGTTTGTCCCACTTTTTTACGTGCCACTGATTGGGCCCAAAATTGCTCCTCTAGCTGATCATTCACCATTCGTTCAGGCATATTGCCATGCCAGTCCTTCATGCCTTCCTGCCATAATGCCTCATAGTTAATGGCTAACGGTCCTTTTCTCGTCATATAGATACCTCTAACGATAATATTTCATATATTTTTTTCATATCAAGATTTGCACGAACGTGGTCGGCTAACATATTATAGGCATCTTCTCTTCGTTCTGCGTCACTTTTCACATCACTTGGTAAAGCTGCTAGCCCTTTTTTCACTCGTATTTCATTGACGAGTTGGCGGGTAAAGGGACGATTATGGAACAAGCCGTGGAAATATGTGCCAATCACTTGCTCATCTTGACTAACCGCACCATCTTCTCTTCCATCCTCTAATAGTAAAAACGGTGATACCGCACCACGTAAAATTTTTGTACGCCCTAGATGGATTTCATAGCCTGTCAATGTGTCCTGCCCTCTTACGCCTGTCATTTGCACCGTTTTTTTATTGCCTACAAAAATGGTTTCCATCGGTAATAGCCCAAGACCATCTGCAGATTCACCATTCCCCTCCACTGCTTCTGGATCAAGTAATGTTTCACCAAGCATTTGGAAACCGCCACAAATGCCAATAATTTTAGTACCGTACTCACGTAAATGTGTGATGGCTTGATCGAAGCCCTGTGCTTTTAGCCAAGCTAAATCATCCATTGTACTTTTCGTTCCTGGCAGAATGAGTAAATCTGGTGTACCTAATTCATTGACATGACCAATTAAACGTACACCCACCTCAGGCTCATCGAAAAATGGATCAATATCGGTGAAGTTTGAAATACGAGGTAAACGAATCATGGCTACATCTACAGCAAATTCGCCTGGCTTTGGTTTTTTAAAACGTAGTGACGATAATGCAAGAGAATCCTCTGCTTCAATATTGACATCGACATAAGGAATCACACCAAGTACCGGAATACCAGTTTCGCGCTCCACCCATGCCAAACCATCATCCAGTAATTCACGCATTCCTCTAAACTTATTGATAATTAATCCCTTAACACGTGCTCGTTCTTCCTCATCTAACAATGCCAGTGTACCAACAATCGAGGCAAAGACACCGCCACGATCAATATCAGCAACGAGGACTACCGCTGCATCTGCTAAATGAGCCATTCGCATATTCGCAATATCGCGATCCTTTAAGTTAATTTCTGCTGGGCTACCAGCGCCCTCTAGGACAATAACATCATATGTATGTTGAAGCGTGCGAACTGATTTTTCTACGATTGGCATCGCTTCTTGCACAAAATTATTGCGGTAGCTTTTGGCATCCATATTTAAAAAATGCTTACCATGAACGATAACCTCTGACATCATATCTTGCTTCGGTTTCAGCAAGATAGGGTTCATATCTGTCGTTGCAACAACACGAGCCGCCTCTGCCTGTACCCCTTGTGCGCGGCCGATTTCACCGCCATCCTTTGTAACAAATGAATTAAGAGCCATATTTTGTGATTTAAATGGGACTACCTTCAGTCCATCATCTGAAAATATACGACATAGTGCAGTACAAATCATACTTTTTCCAACATCGGAAGCTGTTCCTTGAATCATGATTGATTTTGCTGGCATAGTCACTCTCCTCCGTAATTATTCTATGGCAGAACGCATGTATTCGTTTTCGCTTCGTGTGTATTCCCTCCAGCAATTGTAAAGGGCTTTAAAATTCGAGCCCTTTCACCGCTGGAATCCCTTCATCATAGTAATGCTTTGTCGCCTCAATGGTTGACACTAAATCAGCCATTGCTAGTAATGCTGGATTCGCACTTCGTCCTGTGACAACCAAATGCATTGTAGAAGGGCGGTGTTGGATTGCCTCGATGACTTCTGCTAGGGGAAGGACATCATCGATTGGAAACTTGGTGATCGCTAGGGCATTGTTGAGTTCATCTAGGACCAATAAATCAATGCTGTCATCCTGTAGAGCTGCCTTCGTTTTTTTCCAAGCCTTGGCTAATGCAGCTCGATGCTCCTCAGGTGTTTTTGTCCATGTAAAACCTATGCCCATTTGTTCCATTTCTACGCCTAGCTTACGAAGGGCAATTTGCTCTCCATAAGTACGTTCTGGGGATTTGATAAACTGCAGATAACGCACATTTAAGCCTCGACCAACTGCACGCAATGTAACGCCAAGAGATGCTGTCGTTTTGCCCTTACCCTCACCTGTATATACTAAAAACAAGCCTTTTCTTGCCATACTGATAGCCTCCTTACAGCCATGTTGTCTTTTCTGCAAACGGCGTTCGTTTCTTGTCGGTTTGTTCTTGCTCCTGTGGGTAGCCAATAAATATTGTACCAACTACTTTTTGAGCGTCGCTTGCACCAATAAACGTATGCATACGAGGATCATGTACGAGGCCAACACCACGTGTACGCCAAACAAAGCCAAGACCTAGCTCCTCTGCTGTCAACCACATAGACATAATGGCACTACATACAGCAAAGACATTATCTTCTGTCGCATCTGTGTCCCCTTCTACTATGTCAGCTGTCACCACAATGGCTACAGGGGTTGTTTGTACAACCTTTAATGAACTTTCCACTAAATTTGGCTTCGTGGGAAAGCGTTCTTGTAAATAAGCACTTGCCATTTCTTCATAACGCTTCATGGCTTCATCTTGAATGACATAAAAATGCCAGGGCTCACGCATCCGGTCATTTGGTGCATAGGTTGCTGCCTGTAAAATTTGCTCAATTTTTTCTTTCTCTACTGGTTGTGTCGTGTAATTACGAATTGCTCGACGTTTTTTTAATGCTTCAATGACAGTCATAGTGCTTCCTCCTTGTGCGCTTATAAGAAATGATTATGAAAAGGTAAGTCCTTGCTCTTCAAACCATTGAATTTTTTCCCGTACATTGACAACCTCGCCAACAACAATCATAGAAGGGTTATGGTACCCTTCACGCTCAATGATGCTGGCTATCTCATCTAGCGGCCCTGTAATCGTGCGTTGCTGAGCAGTTGTTCCCCACTCAATGACCGCTACTGGCGTTGTTGCCTTCCGTCCATTTTCGATTAATTTGCGAGCAATGTAGGCAATATTACCAACGCTCATATAAAAGGCAACGGTATCTATACCCGTAGCTAAAGCGGGCCAATTCAAAAAATCTTGTCCTTTTTCTTCACGACCATGTCCAGTTACAAGGGCAAAGCTTGTCGCGAAGTCCCTATGTGTAACTGGAATTCCTGCGTATGCAGGAGCTGCAATTCCTGCTGTAATCCCCGGAACGATTTCATAGGCAATGCCATGATTTTTTAATATTTCAGCTTCCTCCGCGCCACGTCCAAAAACAAAGGGATCGCCACCTTTTAGGCGTGTAACAATTTTACCTTCTTGTGCTTTTTCAACGAGTAATGCATTTATTTCCTCTTGAATAAGATGATGCTTCCCAGGTAATTTGCCACAATAAACTAGCTCCGCATCCTTTTTTGCAAAATCAAGCAATTTAGGATTTACAAGACGGTCATAAGCAATTACATCAGACTTTTGAATACATTCCAGTCCATACACAGTAATGAGCTTCGGATCGCCAGGACCTGCTCCCACGATATATACGATTCCATCCTTCATTGCGTTGCTCCCATCAATAGTTGTTGTAAATATGCTTCTCGTCGATCGATCTCACCATGACGTGTCCATTCAAGGATGTTTGGCTCTAGCAATGCTTGTAATGCCGCACGTCTTTGTGGACCTTTATCATACTTAGCAGCAATCATTAATCGAGCTTGCTGTAAAAAGCATACATAGTCATCATAAGCATCATCGAATTGCTCTTCTAAATCTGCTTTAATCTTGCGGGCTAGACTTGGGCTTGCTCCCGATGTCGAAACAGTTACCACCAATGGACCACGGCGAACAGTAGCAGGCGTAATAAAATCACTTTCACTTTGTTTATCTGTTCGGTTGATTAATTGCCAATGCTGTGCTGCTTCTTGAACGGCTTCGTTAACTGCTGTCACATTCGTTGCAGCGATAATGAGAATGGCGTCATCTAAATCACGAGGTTCAAATTCCTTTTGCTTCCAAGTAATTTGCCCTGACTCTGCAAGTGACTGTAATGTGTTATGTAAGGTTGGACTGACAATCACGATGTTTGCCTTTGCTGGTAACAGGGATGCTACCTTCTGCGTTGCCACGTGACCCCCGCCTACAATCACAACTGTTTTATATTCTAGATTGATATGAATAGGAAAATAATTAGTCATTACTTTTCACCTTCTTACAAGCTGTTAACCAATTGTCAACTAGCTTTGGGTTTGATACAAAATGGAAATGAGTATAGCCAGCCACTAAATTTCCTTCTTGATAGCCTTCTTTCTTTTTGCCAAAACGACCAATCGTTTCATAGGCTGCTGTATTGTGAGAACCACTATATTTGGAATAATGGAACTCATGGCCCTTCGCTTGTTCCTCAGCACCAATTAAGAAATTATCGGCTGTGCCAAAAATTTCACGATAACCAAGTGCTGCTAGTTTTGTTTGCATCGCCACTTCTCCAGGAATTACCCCTACCATGTCATAGCGGTCGCCATGGCTATTTGTAATGGCCTCTGTTAAATACATAAAGCCCCCACACTCAGCTAATGTTGGAAGACCTTTAGCAATGACTTGACGAATAGAGTCTTTAACGACTGTATTGGTAGCAAGTGACTCTGCAAATTCCTCAGGAAAGCCACCACCAATATACAAGCCATCTGCTTCAGCTGGTACAGGCTCATTCGCAAGCGGTGAGAAAAACTGTAGTGTCGCACCTTTCGCACGTAACAAAGCCAAGTTTTCTTCATAATAAAAATTAAAAGCTGCATCTCTTGCAACTGCTATACAAATATTTCGTGAAGGCTCCTCCCTAAATAAATGGCCTGATTCTTGCAAGATAGGAGCCTTTGTTAAATGTATTAATTGATCCAAATCAATCGTTTCCGCCATCAGGTTCCCTAGTTTATCAAAAAATGAATCTAGCTCTCCTCTTTCAATAGCAGGTACTAACCCTAAATGACGACTCGGGATATCGATCCCTTCCTCACGCTTTAGGTAGCCAATAACAGGTATGCCGCATTCTTGTTCAATAGCTGCCTTCGCAATTTCGTAATGACCGACACTACCAACCTGGTTCGCAATAACACCAACGATATTCGGCTTATCTGATAGTAATTGGAAGCCTTTCACAACTGCTGCTACGCTACGCGCCATGCTAGCACAATTGACAATTAAAATAACAGGACTCTCTGTCACTACGCTAATATCAGCAGCAGACCCAGCGTCAGATAAAGGGCTTTTACCGTCATAAAAGCCCATCACACCTTCAATAATAGATACATCTGCATCTATACTTGCACGTGCCACAATATCACGGACTGCTTCGTGTGAAAACATCCAGCTATCAATATTACGAGATACTCTGCCCGTTACAGCTGTATGATAGGTTGGGTCGATATAATCAGGACCGCATTTAAAGCCCTGTACCACGTTCCCTTTGTTTTGAAGTGCCTTCATCAGTCCAATGGTAAAAGTAGTTTTGCCTACACCACTACCCGTACCAGCTAGTACAAAGCGATTTGTTTGCATGGACTTCCTCCTTAAAATAGGTATCTAGCAACTGAAATCGTAGCATTACCCGATTTTTTCTTCTCTAATAGAAGTGATGGAACCTGTGCATAGCGCATAGCTGCTGGTTCACTCACGCCGTATGCGCCTGTATATTTAAAAACTGTTTCAGAGGGTGATGGAAATTCAATTTCATTTAATTCATTCGGTGTATACGTAACGAACTCCCAATCATATTTCTTCGTAATCTCTAGGAAACATTGCTCATCTTTCTTCAAATCAATCGTACATAAGGCTTTCACACTTTTTTTCGAGAGCTTTAGCTCTGCCAAGGTTTCATCGATTACTTGTTCAATTTCCTCTAACGATGTACCACGGTTACAGCCCATTCCTAGCACAATGGATTTTGGTCGATAAATAACACCATTTTCTAGAAGAACCTCTTCTTCAGGTTCAATGATTCGATCTGTTATTAATAATGTGGCATGGGGAGTAGCTTGGATGGCTGCCTGTGTGGATGGATAGATTTTAATTTGCTCTGGCATCGGTGTATCACGCATCCACCAATCACGTTCGCCTGTTTCCTGTACAATGGCCACATGTTCCTCATTTACGACAGATGCACTAACAGGTGTCAATTTATCCGCACTATCCCATACCCAGCCAAAGCGGGCTCCAAATAAATCAACTGGAATCGTCTTTTGCACATCAGAAGCGGTTGTAATAATTGGATTTGCACCAAGTGCAGCTGCCACCTCGTGTGTTAGCTCATTGGCACCACCTAAATGCCCTGATAATACGCTAATAACATTTTCCCCTCGATCATCAATCACCACAACGCCAGGGTCTGTCTTTTTATCCTTTAAAATCGGTGCAATCATTCGTACAACTGCCCCTAGTGAAATAATTAAAATCAACCCTTTATATTGCTTAAATAGTGTTGGCAATAGCAGGCGCACTGTTCCTGTAAATAGTTGAATATGCTTTTCTTCTTCATCGCCTTGTTCAAATTTACTCATATAATATAAATCACTTGCTGCAAAAGTTTGCTGCAGACGACGTCCTATTTGGACACCATGCTTCGTAATGGCTACAACGGCATAAGGATTACGTTGATCAACCTCTGGTAACACGCCCTCTTGTAACTCAATCACTCGTCTTCACACCTTTTCTAAAGCCATGTGTAAAGCTTGCATCATATAACTTCGAACGATATTGATCTTTATCATGAATGTTCGGGTCTAATGCCCAGCCCGCTAAAATCATCGCATGCTTACGAATACCATTCACACGCATCGCTTCATCTAATTCAATTAAAGTCGTTCGTACAATTTTTTGATCAGGCCATGAAGCACGTTGAATAACTGCTACAGGCGTGTCATCAGCCCAGCCAGCACTCTGTAGCTCTTTGACAATTTTTTTCGTCAGCGTTGCACTAAGGAATAAGGCAATTGTACAATGATGGCTCGCTAAATCACGCAGCTTTTCAAATTCTGGTACAGGCGTGCGCCCCTCTGCACGTGTTAGAATAAGGGTTTGGGTTAGATCAGGAATTGTTAGCTCGGCTCCGATAGCAGCGGCCGATGCAAATACAGAGCTAACTCCTGGAATGACTTCATACCCAATGCCTTCCTTTTTTAATAGCGCAACCTGCTCCATAATGGCACCATACATCGCTGGGTCACCTGTATGCATACGTGCCACTGTTTTACCAGCATTGACCCGGTCCACCATCACAGCAACCATTTCCTCCAAATGCATACCAGCTGTACGAATGACCTCCGCATCTGGTCTAGCTTTCGCAATAAGGTCCTCACTCACTAAAGAATCTGTATACATGACAACGTCCGCTGTTTGTAACATATGTAAACCTTTGACTGTAATTAAATCTGGATCACCAGGACCAGCGCCGACAATATAGATTTTTTTCATTATTTACGCACCACCATTAATGTTAAATATTCTAAATCGACACCATCCAACTCACGCACATCCCAAATGATTTCTTCATCAGATGTTACCTTTGTCACCACGGATGCTTTATCTAATAAATCTAAATCGCGTAGCACTTCAAGCATTAAATCAATCACTTTCGCCACTTTAATAAAAACAACAGCATCATGTGTTTCAATCGCTTCACGCATAGCTTCGTAATTGTCATACGCAGGAATAATCGCAACACGATCATCACCATCCGCTAACGCAATGCCTAAGCGTGATGCAGAGCCATTAAAAGAAGAAATCCCTGGTACCGTACGAATTTCGACATCTGGATGCTTGTCCTGCATTAGCTTCATCATATGAATAAACGTACTATACAATAATGGATCGCCCTCTGTAACAAAGGCTACATCTTTGCCAGCTTGTAATTTTTCGTAGACAAGTTCTACTGACTTTGTCCATTCACGTTCTAAAACAGCCTCATCTTTCGTCATTGGGAATACAAGACCAAGCATATCTTTTTCTTCTGGATTAATATACACATCTACAATACGATGGGCATAGCTTTTACTGCCTTTTAGCTTTTTTGGGTAAGCAATAACAGGTGATTCCTGAATCACTCGAAATGCCTTTACTGTAATTAATTCTGGATCGCCAGGACCAACGCCCAAGCCATATAAAATTCCTAGATTACTCATGATTTTCTTCCTTTCGATAAGCGGAAATAATGTATATTGGATTTAATGGCACAAAGCGTGTCATATCTAAAATTGGTTTACTGCGTGCCAGCTGAGCCTGTAAAATGTCAACAGCAAAACCACAAGCTTTAAATGCCTCAACAGCTTTATATAAATTTTCAATAGTCGCCGCATTTAAGACAATGCGCCCATTTTGCTTTAAACGCTGACAGCATAACTGCAGTAACTCAACCATTTCACCACCAGTGCCCCCGATGAAAATGGCATCAGGGTCTGGAAAGTTGTCTAAACCCTCTGGTGCTTTACTATGGATAGCAGTTATATCGACTCGAAACTTTTGTTGATTTTGAAGACAGTTTTCTAAATCAGGGGCATTTTTTTCTACAGCAAAAACTTGTCCCTCAGGAGCAAGCTTACCTGCCTCAATGGCCATTGATCCCGTACATGTGCCAATATCCCAAATAATGCTATCCCGTTGAAGCTGCATGGCTTGCAAACTTAAAACTCGAATTTCTTTCTTCGTAATAAGTCCTTTATCTGGCTTTCGTTGTGAAAATTCTTCATCATCAATCCCAAGTGTGTAGCGTTTCGGTGCTATTGTTTGTTTTAAAACCACGACATTTAAAGGAGAAAAATGAGTAACTTCCATTTCATCGAGCGAGTACCAGCCACTTTTTTCGTTGTCGCCCTGTAAATTTTCGGCTACAAACGCACGATATTCCGTCATACCAAAATGCTTTAGATATTTAGCAAGAGCATTCGGACTATTCTCTGCATCGGTTAAAAGTGCCACTTTCTTTTTGCCATCAATTCGCTGTGCCAGGCCCTTCATTGGTCGTCCATGAATACTCGTTACGTAAGCATCCTGCCAGCTCTCTCCCATTTTCGCAAAGGCAAGCTGGACGGAGCTCATATAGGGATAAACCTCTATTTGTAGCTTTTTTGCTAAGTAGCCTCCGATGCCATAAAATAATGGATCTCCAGATGCAAGAATCACGGTATTTCTTGTTTCTTCAGACAATCTTTCAACAAGTGTTGAAAGACCTCCTTTTATCAGGATTTTTTCACCCCTATAGTCTGGGAAAAAATCAAGTACTCGCTCACCACCAACAAGTACCTCACAGTCTTCAATCCACTGAAGGTATTGAGGTAATAAGCTTGCTAATCCGTTATCCCCGATCCCAATCAACTTCATCGATCGATGCAATGTCATCAGCCCTTCCTAATAATTGTCCCTGCATCGAATAGATCGATGTGGAAAGCGTTAAACCGCCCTTAATATGATGGATAGAGGAATAGCAGCAAGCCTCACATAAACGATGGAAGAACGCATCATAGCCCTTCTCCATCATCATCTCACCTACTTGTGAAGCTGTATTTGCCTCCAGAACTTGTGCTATCGTTTCTCTATCTGCCCCTATATCCTCTGCCAGTTGTGCTAAAAAATTAAAATCGATTGGTGCACTTTTGGAATGCACCATCATGACTCCTTGTGCGACTTTAGAAAATTTCCCCATCATCCCAACGAGTGAAACTTGTTTGATGCCTAGACGCTTACAATGCTTTAATGTAAAACCTACAAAGTCACCCATTTCAATAAACGCTTCTTCTGCTAGATGTGGGTATTGTTTCATCGCAAACTTCTCACTTCGTCCACCTGTTGTCACCACTAAATGCTCACAGCCAGCCTCTTTCGCTACACTGATGGCTTGGACAATACTAGCCATATAAGCAGAACTCGAAAAAGGCACGACGGTTCCCCTTGTGCCTAAGATTGAGATGCCCCCAAGTATACCGAGTCGTCCATTTAACGTTTTTTTAGCAATCTCCTCACCCTTAGGTACAGAAATCACCACATTCACGCCTCGAGTAATGTGAAATTCGTCCAACACACCTTGGACCGTGCTATAAATCATTTTACGGGGTACAGGATTAATGGCTGCCTCTCCGACAGGCACTGGCAGGCCAGGCTTTGTGACACGCCCGACACCAATACCTCCATCTAAATGAATCCCAGGTGTATCTGCCCAGCTCACTGTGCCAACGATGAGTGCCTGATGGGTCGCATCAGGATCATCACCAGCATCTTTAATCGTTTCACAGCTGACAGCATTTTCTTCAAATATGCATTTTTCAATTGTAAAGGTTGCATCTCGACCAATAGGTAAATGAATCGTACTTGTCTCTTGCTCCTCCTTAGTAATAAGGGCAAGCAGTGCAGCCTTTGATACAGCAGTTGCACAGGCTCCCGTCGTGTAACCGTGACGCATGTCCTTGGGGTCCTTTTTTGGCTTCCGCTCCATTATTTTTTCGCCTGTTCGTCCGCTAAAAGTGAGATGGCATTTAAAGCAGCAACCGTCACTGTACTACCGCCTTTACGACCAACATTTGTAATGTACGGAATCCCTTCTAGTTTAAGCAGCTCTTCTTTTGACTCAGCTGCTGACACAAAACCAACAGGCATACCGATAATTAAATCTGGTTTTGCTAGCCCTTCTTTAATTAATCGAATCAATTCCAGCAATGCAGTCGGTGCATTACCAATGGCATAAATACCACCTTCATGTAATTTTGATGCCTTTTGCATCGAAATAATGGCACGTGTTGTATTTTGTTTTTTCGCTTCTATTGATACATCTTCATCCGCAATATAGCAATGCAAATCACCACCATGTTTTTGGAAACGCTTTTTACCAGAGCCACTTTCAATCATTTGCACATCTGCAATGACATGACGTCCTGCAAGAATAGACTTGATACCCGCTTCAATAGCACCTGGTGTAATGATGACACTACGACCTAGCTCGAAATCAGCTGATGCATGGATAATGCGACGTACAACTTTCCATTCATCTTCTGAGAAGTCATGCTCGCCCATTTCCTCTGCAATAATAGAGAAACTGTAATCGTAAATTTTATCTGGGTCTACCGTTAATGGTTTAAAATCTGTTTTAAAATCCATGGAAAATGCCTCCTAAATTGTATGTTCAACAGCCTGTAATACTTCTTCAAATGTTGAATATTGTTGGCCGTACTGTATATTTGGTCGTGCAATAAGAATCGTTTCAATCTGGCATGCGAGAGCTGCCTCTAGCTTCTCATCAACTGAGCCCACTTTACCGCTTTCTTTGGTAATCATCAACGTCACTCCGTATTGACGAAATAGAGCTTCATTTAATTCCTTTGAAAACGGACCTTGAATAGCCACAATATCTCGCTGCGCCACGCCAAGTGCCTCACATTTTTCCATATTATCCAGTCGTGGAAGCATACGAGCGATTACTCTTGTGTTTTCTAAGCCCTGTAAAACCCTTGTAAATGTAGCGAGTGTTTTACTACCTGTCGTTAGCATAATGACACCGCGTTTTTCTGCAGCTAGCTGAGCTGCCTCCTCATAATCCTTTACAACAGTAATCAAAGGATGGGCATAATGTTCATGAGCTCTTTCATAGCGAATATAAGGAATCTTTGCCTGCTCTGCCGCTGCCATCGCATTTTTAGAGGCTTCCTCCGCAAATGGATGAGAAGCATCTACCACCAATTGATAGCCCTGCTCTGTCATGATGGTCGCCATTTCCTCAGCTGTCAGTCTACCGATTAAATGTGGCAGACCAACGTCAGCAAGACTAGAGGCTGCCGATTCAGTGACGACCGTAGCGGTTACCGCATAACCTGCACGTTGTAATGCAAGGGCTAGATCCCTTGCATCACTTGTCCCTGCTAACATGAAAATCATTTTACCGGCTCCTCTTCATGATGATGGTCATGGTCATGATGGTCATGCCCATGATCGTGATGGTCGTGATGATGATGATGCGCATGTCCATGATCGTGATCGTGATGGTGATGATGATGTGCATGTCCATGTACTGCCGCATAGGCGCGATAATCTTCTAGATCTTGCATACCTGTTGATGTACCGTTGATTGCCTGTTCAATACGCTCTAATAAAACATTTTGTAACCGTTCATGGTAGCCAAAATAGTTAGCAATTTGAATATCACAATCTGGATAAAGTTCATTAAACTTCTCACACATGCCATGCATGCGTTCCATCAAAATGCCTGTGAATAAAAAGTATGGTAACATGATGATTTTTTTTGCACCTAGTTTGACACAACGTTCAATTCCTTCTTCAACTCGTGGATCTGTGACACCCATAAAAGCACTTTCTACGTATTTTACAGGTAGTTTTTCCCATAAAAGTCGCGTGATTTTATAAAAATCACCATTAGCAGATGGATCACTGCCACCTCGTGCAATCAATAAAATCGCTGTGTCTTCCTGCTCTTGTTCTGAATTAAAGCCAATTTCAGCTAGGCGATCTTGTAAAATGGCAAAGATTTCATCATGGATACCAATTGTTTGACCATATGTGAAGGTAATCGTTGGATAATGCTCACGTGCATGCTCGATTTCCGCTGGAATATGCAGCTTTGAATGGCCTGCATGCAGTAAAATGATTGGAATTACATGTACCTCTGTAGCTCCCTTTTTCACACAGTTTGTAATACCTTCTTCGATGTTAGGTGAAGCAAATTCAAGGAAACAAGTTTCCACTAAAAATTGTTCATCAATACGCGGTGTCATTTGTTCGATAAATGTACGAACCTCATCATTTCCTGCTGCTAAACGGCTCCCATGGCCGACAAATAAAATAGCTTTCATCTCTCTACTCCTTACTAGTCGCCGCACGGAGCTGGCTCTACTTTTATTTTGGAAGACATATCTTGATACGTAAAATGCAGTATTTTTTTCACACGTTTAAAATATTTAAATAAGCGTTCATTTGGATGAGCATTTGCTTTATATTCTTCAATAATATCTGTAATGAGTGGAATCAGCTGCTCAGGCTCCAGCCCTTCTACAACAGGCTGTGCTGCGTGTGCTGTACGACCGACTGGTTTTGCTCCAATAAAGACATCAAATTTACTTTTGCGGTAGACGATACCAATATCATCAAATACAGCCCGATAACAGGCCATCCCACAGCCATTAAAGCCAATATTTAATGTCTTCGGTAAGGACATACCGCCTAGTTTTTCTTGTATTTCCTCTGCATATGGTATTGAATCAGCCTTTTCACCGTAGCAAAAATCACAAGCCTTCAGTGATAACACATCACCAATCGGGGCTAATAAAAACCCTACTTCCTGTAATTTCTCTGTGATCTGTTCAGGGGCAGTCGTTGGTATTTTCAAATGAATTTGATGATCTGGTGTGTATTCCATCGTCCCCTCATCCCCAACGACCTCCGCTAACGTCATCATTTGCTGGGGAGTAAAAAACTTATTGGCTACACCAGGACTTACTGCTAATTCAAAAATAGATTCTATTTTTTGCTGTACAAGCTTCGGTGTTACTTTGACTGCGCTTGTCCCTTTTACCATTGCAAGTGCCGCTGTAGCCATTTCAAGAGCTGTTTTTTTAGGCTTTGGCGTAGCGGCTATACTGGGTTTATTAAAGCGCCCTGCATTAGGGTCAGCCGTAAAGTCATTTCGCGCTGTTCCCGTCTCTTGGTTCATTGCCCAAGGTTCATTTTCTTCGCGTAAACGTTGATGTGGACGTAATGGCTGTTTCTCTTCACCCAGAGTATATTTACGTTGGTAACCGCGGGGCGTAATCATCTTATTGTCATAGAAAAATGTTGACGAATTCCCGATAATGACAGTTGTCAACATACCAATATCATGTTCTAGCATTTCTGCTAGTGTTGTCATGGTCACTTCTTGACGTTCTCGATAGGCACTTTTCACAAGCCCAACTGGTGTGTCTGGCGAACGATATTCTAAGAGTATTCGTTGAGCCTCGACAATTTGTCTTGTTCGACGTCCACTTTTAGGATTGTATAAAGCAATGACAAAGTCCGCCATTGCAGCTGCCTCGACACGCTTTGCAATTAAATTCCAAGGTGTTAGATGGTCACTCAAACTGATTGTACAAGCATCATGCATAATAGGTGCACCAAGTATGCTAGCGCATGAATTAATCGCAGAAATCCCAGGAACAATTTCAACTTCAATTCCTGTTGCTTCTGTCCAGCCTAGCTCAATTAACACCTCATAGACTAATCCTGCCATGCCATAGACGCCTGCATCACCACTCGAAATTACTGAGACGATGCTCCCTGCTTCGGCTTGACGAACGGCTTCCTGTGCACGCGACACTTCTTCTGTCATGCCTGTACTAACAATCGATTTTGCACTTACTAAATCTTGAATCAGCTCTACATAGGTTTTATAGCCTATAATCATATCACTTTGTTGTAAAGCCTCTACTGCACGTGTCGTAATATGCTTAAAATCTCCAGGTCCAAAGCCTACTACGAAAATTTTTCCTTTTTGCGCCATGTTGTTACCCCTCTTTCACCTTTTCGATCCCTTTAATAGCAGTTGTTTGAGCAGTACGCTGTAATGTACCTTCACGAAGTGTAAAGACATGTTCGTTGTATAAGGATTCATGATGTAAATCTTGTACTAGTGTTCTAGCATGCTCTGTTGATGGCACACGATACCAGTTTCCTTGAGGATAAGCGATTACCACACAAGCATCCTTGCAGCGTCCATTACAGCGCGTTCTTGTCGTATGTATTTCCTGATCGAGTGCTTGCCGCTGTATCTCATCTCGAATGGCTAAGGTAATTTCCTCCCCATCCTTTTTCATGCAGCTACTGCCATTGCAAATAAAGAGATGTGTTTTCATCCCCTCTAAATTCCAAGTTGTCATCTTCTGTCTCCCCTCATTTGCTTTTTGGAAAAAGAAAAACCTTTACTCTATAACGAAGAGTAAAGGTTTTGTAGAAGCCAAATAAAAACGAATAGAATGAAATACAGGTACCCGCTTTCGCTTCAACTTCTCCCTCCGAAAAGTTTGCATGCACAATCAAATAAGCAGGTTTCCTGACTTAAGCTTCATTTTACTGTCGCACCTTCCCAAGTTTGCACCAGTGGCTTTGCGATTTCATCAGCTATTACAGTAGCGGGGGCTGTATTGGATTTTCACCAATTTCCCTATTATCTCGAGCTATTCGAGCACTTATTGACGTTTTATATGAAATTTTTATTAGAATTTTAAATAGAAAACTGTCTTTATCATATCTTATTATTTTAAAATTTCAATATTTCTTTAAAAATTTATGACAAATTTATCAATTTTGAATGGAACTAGGTATGAAATTTATACAATCTATATAATTTGCGCACAAAATTTTATCAGAATATTCACCGTTGACCTTTAATTAAAAAAATTTCATAAAAGGTATAGCATATTTATGGAAATTCATGTTACACTTTGTCGTGAAATCTCACAATTTGAATTTTTTTCGGTGCAAAGTGCTTGTCATTTTGCTTAAAAGGGAAGCCGGTTTGAGTCCGGCGCGGTCCCGCCACTGTAATAGGGAGCTTTATAGAATATGTCACTGTCTAACGGATGGGAAGACCTATAAAGCATTGAACTAGAGCCAGGAGACCTGCCGAAAAATAAGTGATCGTTTCAACCTACGAGGATAGGTGTGCGGCTTAGCAGATGAGACTGTTATTTGCTTTTTTAGCTATGCACTTTTCCACCTAAGGAGAAGTGCTTTTTTTAATTACGCACGCAATATTCTAAAAATCTATTAATTAGTTAGGAGGAAAGCTTTTTGAAATTATCATGGTGGAAACTTAGTTATTTTTTACTGGCCTTTTTAATCGTGCCAAAACGTGCCTTTGCCATGCATATCATGGAAGGTTTTTTACCAATCGAATGGGCTATTTTTTGGTGGGTGATCTCTATCCCATTTATCATTCTAGGATTGCGTTCTATTCGAAAAACCATTGATGAAAATCCTGAAACAAAAATGCTTTTGGGGCTTTCAGGAGCCTTTGCCTTTGTGCTATCCGCCCTAAAAATCCCTTCAGTTACAGGTAGTTGCTCTCACCCAACTGGTGTAGGACTTGGGACAGTACTCTTTGGCCCTCTAGCAATGAGTGTAATTGGAACAATCGTTTTATTATTTCAATCTTTATTATTAGCTCATGGAGGAATTACAACTTTAGGGGCTAATGCCTTTTCTATGGCTATTGTTGGTCCTTTTATTGCTTACTTTGTCTTTAAAGGGGCTCAAAAAGTAGGGTTGTCATTTTCACTAGCCATATTCTTTGCAGCTATGCTTGGTGATTTAGGTACATACATTGTGACTTCTGTACAACTAGCACTAGCCTTTCCTTCAGAGGTTGGAGGCTTTATGGCATCCTTTACAAAGTTTGCAGGTATTTTTGCCTTAACTCAAATTCCTTTAGCAGTGAGTGAAGGAATTTTAACGGTCATTGTGATGAATTTCTTGAAAAAATACAATGTTAGCGAATTAAAAACGTTACGTGTTTTCTCAACAAAGGAGGCACATTAACAAATGAAGAAAAATTTATTGTTATTAGCAATTGTTGTGTTGTTAGCCATCATTCCCTTATTCATACAAAAAGGTGCTGAATTTGGTGGTGCTGATGGAGAAGCAGAAGCAGCTATTGGTGAAATTAATGCGGAATATGAACCATGGTTTGAAAGTCTATGGGAGCCACCAAGTGGTGAAATCGAAAGCTTATTATTCGTGCTACAGGCAGCTATAGGAGCTGGCTTTATTGGCTACTTCATCGGCTATATGCGTGGCAAACACAAAGAAGGTTAACCATTATGTTACTCATTGATAAGTATGCCTATCTGAATAAGCTAGCGTCCGTTCATCCGCTAGAAAAAATGATATTTTCACTTGGACTACTTCTCATAACGCTCATCATGAGAGATGAACGACTTTCACTCATTACATTTTTTGTAATGAGTGCTTTTATCATTTTAGGTGCAAAAATTCCGCTTGCATACTACGGCAAATTATTATTGCTACCTAGCTTTTTCTTATTAACAAGTCTCGTATCTATTTTACTTTCCTTTACATCATCAACGAATACACTCCCTGCCCATATTTGGTCGTTTACATTTAGGAATTGGGCTGTCTTTATTGGGAATGCAAGTGTGTTAGCAGCGCAACAGCTGTTCTTTATTGTCCTTGGTAGCATTAGTTGTTTATACTTTTTAATTCTAACCACTTCCGTACAAGGAATATGTTATGTGCTACGACAATGGCGACTCCCCTCTTTATTAGTGGAGCTCGTCGAACTAATCTATCGTTTTATTTTTATGTTTTTAGAAAGCATGCAAAATATACATCTCGCCCAGCAAGCACGTCTTGGCTATCATTCACCGATGCAATGGCTACGCTCTGTCTCCATGCTTATTGTGACATTATTTGTGGAAATGTTTCAGCGTAGCCGAGAGCTCAACAATGCCGTGCAATCACGTGGAGGCGAGGCCGTCTACTGGCAAGAGATGGGCTCTTATAGCAAGAAAAATTGGCTAGGCATGGCAGCTATTTTACTAGTCCTCATCATATATGGAGGGTATTTTACATGACAGCATTTTATTTTGAACTCAACCAATTATCTTATGCCTATGCGGATGGTACGAAGGCGTTGTCAGATATTACATTAGACATTCCAAAAGGTAAAAAAATCGCCATACTCGGACATAATGGCGCAGGAAAATCGACTTTATTTCAGCATCTTAACGGTATTTTAAAACCTACAGCTGGAACGATTGTATTCGAAGGCAACGATCTGGAATATAGTCGAAAAGCTTTAAAGGCCCTACGCCAAAAAGTCGGCATTGTTTTTCAGAATGCAGATCATCAGCTTTTTTCAGGGACCGTCAAGCAAGATATAGCATTTGGCCCATTGAATCTCGGCTGGTCTACTGAAAAAACGGAAGAAAAAATAGCATGGGCCGTTGCGCAAACCGAAGTGGAAGATTTGCTTGATAAACCCATTCATTTTTTAAGCGTAGGTCAGAAAAAACGTGTAGCAATGGCAGGTGTTTTAGCGATGGAGCCCTCTGTCCTTTTGTTAGATGAACCAACAGCAGGTCTTGATAATTATTATGCTACACAAGTATTACAATACTTAGCCAAATTAGATGATGGTGAGAGAACCATTTTACTAGCAACCCATGACATACCTCTCGCCTATGAATGGGCAGATCTAATCATTGTTATGGAGGCTGGAAAAATTATTTATAACGGTGATCCAATCACCTTGTTTTATGAAGACGAATTGTTACATCGCGCGCATCTTGAACGTCCATGGATTTTTGAAATGGTCATAGCTTTGCAAAAAAAGAAGCTATTGCAGGAAAATATCAACATCCCTCGTTCCAAGCAGGAGCTACAACAATTAATAGAACAGATCTAAAGCTTTTAATAATGCTAGGTTTTTTCGTTATACCTACCAAAAATTAAAATAGCAAAGAAAAATTTTCCTCCATTACGAAACTTTTCTAATCTTTGTCCGTATTAATATAGTCGAGATTTAATTTATAACACCAAGGAGAGATAACAATTGAAAAGTTGGTATAAAAAATCAGTCGCTGTTGTAGCATCTGCTGCACTCATGGTTCCTGCTGCTTCTGCCTTTGCTGAGGCACCTCAGCATAAAGCGAAAAACATGCTGGCAAACAGTGCGAAACAAACAGAGAAGAATGAAGAAAAATGGATGAGTAAGGATACAATTGTTATCAAGCATTCAGGTCTTGATAAAAACGTACATAAAAAAATTGGCTCCAAGGTCATCCGCTCCATTCCTTCATTAGGGTATGATGTTGTACAACTAAATAAAGGCGTATCGATCGAAAAAGCCGTCTCTTACTATTTAAAGCAAAACGGAATATCAAGTGTATCTCCTAGTTACATCTATCATTCTTTTAATAAAGAAGCTGATCCTAAAAAACAAGAGATGTATCATTTAAACTTACTGCAAATGGATAAGGCACTAGAATTAGCAGGCAACCATGATGTCACAGTTGCTGTCATTGATTCTGGTGTAGATTTTAAACACCCCGATCTAAAGTCACAAGTACTCCCACCCTATAATGCAGCAGCACCTGCTAATACTACCTATTCAGGCGATCACGGAACACATGTGGCAGGTATTATCGCCGCAGCAAAAGATAATGGCGTAGGTGGGCATGGGATTAATCCGAATGCAAAGTTACTGCCAATTGATGTATTTAACGGCAAAGAAGGTGCTAATGATTTCATTATTGCACAGGGTATTCTTTATGCAATTGAGCAGGGCGTTGACGTCATTAATATGAGTCTAGGAGGCTATGGTGAATCTCCCCTGATGAAGGAAGCCGTTCAGAAGGCGATTGATAGTGGGATTACAATTGTGGCGGCCGCAGGAAATGAATCGACAGATGAATATTCCTTCCCCGCTTCTTTCGAAGGTGTCATTAGTGTTGGTTCAACAAACGAACGCAACAAACTATCAAGCTACTCCAATTACGGACCATCTGTGGATATTGTTGCACCAGGTGAAGACATTTATAGTACCGTTCATGATGCGAAGAAAGGATCATCTTTTGTCAAGTTTAGTGGAACATCCATGGCTTCTCCTGTCGTGGCAGGTATCGCCTCTCTTCTTAAATCCAAAGACCCATCTTTAAAACCGCATCAAATAGAAGCGATTTTAGAAATGACCGCACAAGATTTGGGCGAGAAAGGCTATGATCTTACTTATGGTCACGGATTAGTTGATCCTGTAAAAGCATTACAATTTGATTTAAATAAATTGCCTAAGCATTATTCAGAGACAAAGGAAGATCGTATTAAGAACGCCAAGATCCTTGCTAAAAATAAGCTAAATACAGAACAGGGTGCTTTTGAACAGCAAGACGAAAAGAAATGGTATAAAGTCGATTTAGAAGAAAATGAATATGCTCAATTAACATTAAAAGGCGCTGACAAATACGACTATGCCTTTGATTTATATTTCTACCCAAATAGCGGGATTGGAGATGTAGAGCCTATCCATGTCAATGATGTTCGCGTAGGAAAAAAAGAAGGTTATCTATTTAAAGCAGATCAAAAGGGAACGCTTGTTATTGGTGTCAAAGATCATAATGGAAGCTATAGTTTAAAAGGCAAATCTACTTACATTTTTACAGCACAAACGACGAAGGACTTGCCAATTGATACAATAGACAAGTCTACGATGGAGCCTATTAAAAAGTTCCCATACAGTACAGCAGGTAAAAACTATACATTACTGTCAAAAGATCAACAACAAGATCAAGATTACTTCACGTTCTCTGTCAAAAAACCGACGACGTTACAATTTGATCTATCGGGAATTCCAGGTGTCACTGCCTCTATGGAGCTTTATCTAAAAGATGACTTTAATCCTGTGCCACCAGAAGAAATCGATCAAGCTGAAAATGATGAAGGTGAAGAAGAAGCCTATCCAATGCAGACCGCTTATGGTACAGCAAAAGGTGAACCGGTTCGTATGATTATCGACGCTGTTCCAGATCAAGAGTACGTTTTAAGTGTATCTAATGAAAGTAATAGCGAGTTTTCTATGGAGATGTTCTTTAGTGGCGGCATCGAAAAAGAAGAAACGATCAGCGAATCGATGATCCCTTACACATTAAAAGGTGAAGTAGTTTCCCTCCCACCTGATGAGGATGGTCTACCTGTAGATGAAGCCATGATCGAAGAAAATGTTCCAGAGAGCCAATTACCGCTTATAGAAAACAACATAAAAAAACGTAATGAAATTGACAGCCTGATGAGTATGTTATTGAATCCTACGGCTTCAGGCAACCTAGAAAATGTTGACCCTATCATTAAGCAGGCAATCCGCTTTGAAATAGGTGACGATCAAAAAGCTTATTTCCAAACAGATTATGATGAGGATTATTTCTTATTTAAAGCGAAGGAAGACGCCCTTTATAGCTTCAGCTTTTTGAAAGGCATGAACCAAATGCCGACAGGTACAGTGTTTGAATATGATGAAGAAACAAAAGAATTAATTCCCGTTTCTTCCTTAACTAATGACCTTGGTATACTGGCACTACTACTTGGTTCAGCTGGTAACGAAGACGATGCAAAGGTCATACCATTGAAAAAGGACAAAACATACGTGGTAGCCGTTGTCAATGCTGGAGAACGATCTGCTGAGCCTTATACATTGAAAACAAAGAAAATAGGCGATATTCCAGCAGAGTACAATCCAAACAATCATGAGGAAGCAAAAGCGCTAAAAATTCAACCAGGTACTACTTATAGAGACCACCTGATTTATCAAGATGATGTAGATTATTATTACTATAAGCAACAAGGCAATGATGAAGTCATGAGTCTGCTTCTTTCTTCGGTTCCCTTTACAAATGAACAATTAGCTCAGCTACCTAAAGAACTACAAAAAGACTTGAAATTTGCAGGAGCTATCATCGAAGATACGAACGGCAATATGAAGATTGATGCCAAAGAAATGGAGACAGAAATTCCATTTGGCTTAGGTGATAATATTCTTGAAATGTTACTTGGAATGATGGGTACAAACGATGTAAATACATCGTTTAAGGCGAAGAAGGATCGAGGCTATTTTATTCTAGTCAACAGCATGGGGCTTGGCCAAGTATCGATTCAGCCTTATACATTAACATTGTTTGATCATAAGCATGTGGATGAAGATGCGGATTCAAAATTAGTAAATGGAGTACCTAGCAAGCCATCTGTTCTTGTAAAAAAGGATGAGAAATGGGTTGCAACGCAATATTTAAATGCAGGTATACCATTTGGTGATAAAGACTATTTTGAATGGAATAACGATCAGAAACGCGAAGTCTTCTTCTCACTCCAAACAGAAAAAGCGTTGGATGGTGTTATTCGAGTGTTAGATGCAAACGGAAAAACCGTCAAAACATTCGATCTTTACGGTGTTGGTGATGCCGAGGTTGGTACGGTGGAGCTTGATGCAGGCAAATACTATATTGAAGTAAGTGAGTTTGATGGCAAAGCTAGCACACAACCCTATACGCTTGAAATAAATAGTTAGAATTAAAAATATCCCCTAGATCAAAACGATCTAGGGGATATTTATGATCTGAAAGAAGCATTTTCATCCAACGATGAGATTCACCACTTCGGCTTACATAAAATATTTAACATAATTACAATATTCATCTTGCTTCATTTGTAGCTTTTCATAAAGCTTACGTGCATTTACATTATCAGCCGCCGTTTGTAACGTGACATAGCGAGCATACTGTTGCTCGCAATAATGAAATACCTTTTCCATCAATGCCTTGCCCACCCCTAGGCCTCTAGCATCTTCTGTTACATAAATATCATTTAAAATATAGGCTCGCTGTAAAGCAATGGACGAAAATGTTGGATATAATTGTGTAAATCCAATTATCTTGTCATCCATCAGCGCGATAAAAATGACGGATTCTTTCAAGGCCAATCGTAATTGTAAAAATGCCTTGGCACTGCTTATATCTGACTCAATTCCATAAAATTGACGATATTCATCAAACAGTTTTGCTAAGTCCTCTAGTTCTTCCATTGTTGCTTGTAGTATTTCCATTCTAGTCTCCCCTTGTGTCTACCCATGATTGTCTAGCTTTATAAAACTAGTTTTTATTATATAGGAAATACTGGTATAAAGAAAAGAATACTCCTCTCAATCCAGAAAAGATTCACTTTTATTCACCTAAATAATTGGCAACCTTCTTGACGATCTGCCTCCAATTTAATTCCTTGCGGGCAAATGCTTGAAGCTGGACACAAGTATCTGCCAATAATGATTCCTGTGCTGCAACTTGTTGCAATGTCCGACCTATCGCCTCCCAATCATGTGTAGGATGGATTGTACCAAAACGCTGTTGTTGTGTAATATCAGCAGCACCATCCACATCTGTTGTCACGATATAGCAACCATTTTTAGCTGCCTCCGCAAAGACATGGGCATAGCATTCGACTAAAGACGTTAAGCAAAAAATTTTAGCCTTACGATACTCCTCTTCTAGCTGAACCTTATCAACAACAGGTCCTACCATCGTTACTTGAGCGGCAAGCGGATGACTATCTAGTAATAGTCTCAGCTCTTCTTGAAATGAGACTGACATCGGCCCTACTAAACGAAGCTCCCAATCTGGCAGTTGTGCTGCTAAAAATGCCTTAACTGTCAAAATTGTTTGCTTTTCTGGTGCATCCAATCGCCCAACTGTTAGAATTCTATTTTCTTTCTCGTGAAACGGCACTGGCTCTGTGGGGAAATGTTCATAAAAACCATTGGGTATATGTTTAACATCCAATTGTGAAAAGTCTTTGATTGCTGTTTGAATAGATATGCATTCAGAGGTAAGGAGATCACAAAGCTGCAACAACTCTAAAAAATAGGGATAGGTTTTTAATCGATTTAGCCAAAATCGATTAACATCTAATTTCATATAAATTTTGCCATTTGGATTAAAATGCTTATAGGTTTTCAAAATAGCTAAATAGGATGGATAGGGTCCAATAGCAAAGGCAATGTCGATGTCCCTTGCATGCTGGGCTAAATAGGCATTCATATTCACCACATAATCATCTTCAAATGGTACAGACTCAAATTTTACAGTGGGAAAGACTTGTTGAAGTAGAGCTTCATTCATTTCTGTCGTGACAATAGTGACCTCATAGCCTAAATGTTCCCCCAATAAAATAGGCACTAGACACAAATCTTTGAAAATATGGGCATCCGAAAGTTTGTAAGATTCCACGCTACAAATAAATGCTATTCTTTTTGTCATCGTATCCCTCTTTCTAAAAAAAGCGCTCTCGCTAGTTTATGACCTCTCTTGCTAAATGTGCTTATGTTAGTAAATTTTCGTCTTTCTTATGCCATATCTCTAGTAAACATAAAAATTCTATCTAAAAACACTCTCTTAAAAACATCCTAAAATAAGCAATTGCCTACAGTAGCACTACGTCTACGCATATTGTATTAAAGGATCTACTCAGTCACATGGAACAACTCTACTAATGAACATAGAATGGAGGGATCAGATGAAGATTAGTTTTTTATCACCTGCATTTAATAGCGAAGAATGGATCGTAACGATGCTTGATAGTATTCCTAAAGAATATGCCTATGAAATTCTTGTGGTAGATGATGGCTCTACAGACAATACGCTAGCCATTTTACAGGATTATCAGAAAAACTGTGCAGCTTTAAAAATCATCGTTCATCCTACGAATTTAGGTGCGAGTGTTGCCTACAATCGCTGCATTGCAGAAGCAACAGGAGATTATATAGCCATCATCGATAGTGATGACCACTATTTACCTGCTATTCGCAATGTACTAGCACAAGTGGATGGCACATTTGATATTTACTATTACAACATGATTATTAAAAATGGCTTTGCTTTTATTAAAGATGAATCCAACCGCTATTCCTTACCTGGGCAATTTAAGATTATCAGGAGAAGTTTAATTGGAGATGCGAAATTTACGATACGCAAAGATATTGCAGGAGATTGGGATTTTAATTGTGCCCTGATGGATAAAAATCCGACAAGTAAATATACTAACGAATTTGCTTATTGGTACAACTACCCTAGGGAGAACTCAGAATGTGACCTACATCAAAGAGGATTGAAATAATAGCATGCAGGAGGTGTAACGAACTATACAATGTTTACAGATAAAATATTATTGATTACTGGAGGCACGGGCTCTTTCGGGAACGCCGTATTAAAGCGATTCTTAAATACGGATATCAAGGAAATTCGGATTTTTTCAAGGGATGAAAAAAAGCAAGATGATATGCGAAAACACTATCAGCATACAAAAATTAAATTTTATATCGGGGATGTCCGCGATATTCAAAGCATTCACAATGCGATGTATAATGTTGACTATGTATTTCATGCCGCCGCTCTCAAGCAAGTTCCCTCCTGCGAATTTTTTCCCTTAGAAGCTGTGAAAACCAATATTTTAGGAACAGATCACGTACTAACAGCCGCCATTCAAGCTGGCGTCAAGAAAATCATTTGCCTGTCGACAGATAAGGCCGCGTACCCTGTCAATGCGATGGGTATATCCAAGGCAATGATGGAAAAAACGTTTATTGCAAAGTCACGAATGGTTGACCCTCACCATACCCTAATTTGTGGCACTCGATACGGTAATGTCATGGCTTCACGAGGCTCGGTTATCCCATTATTCATTGAACAAATAAAGGCTGGGAAACCTTTAACGATTACGGACCCTCATATGACACGTTTTATGATGAGCCTTGAGGAAGCGGTAGAATTGGTATTGTACGCATTCTCACATGCTCAAAACGGGGATATTATGGTGCAAAAATCACCTGCTGCCACAATAGCAAATTTAGCACAGGCTTTACTTGAGATCTTTCAAGCAAACAACGCCATGCAAATTATCGGAACACGGCACGGAGAAAAAATGTATGAAGTATTATGTACGAAGGAGGAAGCAGCAAAAGCTATTGATATGGGCCATTTCTATCGAATCCCCGCGGATAATCGGGATTTAAATTATGGAAAATACCTCGATGAGGGCTCTCCAAAAATTACATTAACGGATGAATATAACTCGAACAATACCCAACAATTAAGTGTGGCTGACATTAAAGTAAAGCTATTAACATTGCCTCTTATACAAGAAGAGCTCCTTCATTGGACAGGAGGAAAACCATGAAATTTTTAGTGCTCGGTGCTACAGGCATGGCTGGTCATACCATTGCCATCTATTTATGTGAACAAGGGCATGATGTAACAACATACTCTCGAACCCCTTTTCCCTATGGCAATAATAGAACAGGTGATGTGACAGACTCCCATTTTTTAAGGTCGCTACTACTAGACAATGAGGTAGATGTCGTCATTAATTGTATTGGTGTTTTAAACAATGCTTGTGAGGCTCATCCTGCCCAAAGTGTTTTACTGAATAGCTATTTACCGCATGCCATTGTATCTCTCCTTGAAAATCGTCACACAAAGCTTATTCATCTAAGTACCGACTGCGTATTTTCAGGCAAAAGTGCTCCCTACTATGAAAATAGTGTACTAGACGGGGAAACCTTTTATGACCGCACAAAAGGTATAGGGGAAGTGAATAACGACAAGCACATAACATTTCGTAATTCCATAATTGGTCCTGATTTGAAAAAGGATGGCATCGGACTCTTCAATTGGTTTATGCAACAAAAAAGTCCCGTCTATGGCTATTCGGGTGCTATTTGGACGGGAGTGACAACACTTACTTTGGCTAAAGCCATTGAACGCGCTGCACAACAAGATTTAACAGGACTCTATCATCTCGTCAATACGACAAATATTTCTAAACACGATCTACTGCATCTATTTAATAAGCACTTCCTGAACAACAGTATAAAAATTCTTCCTCATCACGTTGTTCAAATCAATAAAACATTAATAAATACAAGAAATGACTTTTCATTTATTGTCCCTAGCTACGAAGAAATGATGATAGAGATGAAGGAATGGATATTGCAGCATAAACACTTATATCCTCACTATTTTCAATGATCCATACATCAACTCCATTATGGATGACGATTCGTAATGGGGTTCCCCTACCGAATAACTGTCCCTTCAGGTAATTGACCATCCTTAATCCAATTCTCTACAAAGCGATTAAAAAATGCAGGCTGGGCTAATGAGACGCCGTGACCGATGTTCTTCAATAACACACCCTTGCTATTTGGATGACTTCGCACAAGTGCTTTAGCAGATTTTCTCATGTTGCTTTTCTCTTTTTCTCCCACAGTTATTAGAATCTTTCCTTGAGCTTTGTTAAAGTCAGCTGGGATGGAAAACGACATATTTTCTCGCAAAATTTGAATCAATGTATCTACTTTCATCGTGGCACTCTCTTGATAGTAACGCTCAAAATAATCTTCTTGAATGTACAGGGCTTTTGCTTGAAGTTTCGCAAATGTTTTATTTTTTATAAGCGGAAATGACAGTCGAATAAACGGTTGAAGCATCCTTTCTACAGTAGGAGAGGGTATCACGAGCGCACTATTGATGATCGTAAAATCGATTAAACTAGGCTGTAGACTTAGCATTTGAATAGCGATTTGCGCTCCTAAAGAGAAACCAATTACTATAACAGGCTTCCCTTTGGCTTTTTTCTCAATAAGCAGAAGAAGCTCTTTCGCACTTTGTTCAATGGAAAATGGATTGTGTGTCATTAGCTCAGGTATAACACAGTGATAATGGGAAAAATGGTGAACTTGCTGATCCCACATCCACCCTCCAACGCCCCCTCCATGAATAAACATCATGAAAGGATTGTTAGCATCCCCATACTCCTTGTATTGCATAGATACACCTACTTTCATTCTTTCTCATTCATGGTCATCTAAAAAATCTTTACTAAAGCTTGTTTGGGATTGATAGGAGGAACGTTTCCCTAAATCTACACCACGTTTTATAATCCCCTTGCCAAACCGTCCCTCAATTTCATCGACAAGCTTGAGAATCGGTTCATCTTTCGCATGCTCCTGAAAATCAAATATCGATAATTGCTGTGAATAATCTTTACGATCCACCACATTGGAAACCGTTACACCAAGTAATCTTACAGGAGATTCATCCCAATGCTTATCAAATAAAGTACAAGCAATGTCGTAAATTTCATCATAACGATACAGGACATTGGACATTGTTTTCGAACGTGTATGATTATGCCAATCAGCATCCCGAATTTGAATGCTCACAGTTGAACCTGCTAAGCGCTTCGCATCAAGACGCTCCACCACTTTTTTACATAGACCTTCGATTGTTTTATGAAGTGTACGAACATCTGTTACATCTTCTGGTAATGTTGTTGAATTCCCAACGCTTTTCGTATCAAAGATTGCCTCAGGATCGACCATGCGCTGATCCACCCCATTGGCCCTTGCTCGAAGCCGTACCCCATTCTTCCCTAAAATTTGCTTCATTTTAAATTCTTCTGTCTTAGCTAAATCACCTATTGTAAAGATGCCTTGTGCATTTAATTTTTTAGCAGTACTTGCTCCAATCCCATGCATGTTGACAACCTCACGATGCCATAATTGCTGTTCAATATCCCGTATTCGTAGTACGGTAATCCCCATTGGTTTCTTCATATCAGAGGCTGTTTTCGCTAAAAATTTATTCGGTGCAATACCGATGGAACAAGGTAAATCCAGCTCAGCTAAAATGCGCGCTTGTATTTCCTGGGCAATACTTAAGGCATGCCGTTCCTTGCTTAGCTCAGTCACATCCAAGTAGCCCTCATCAATCGAAACAGGCTCTACTAATGGTGTATAGCTTCGAAGAATGGTGAACATTTCTTTAGATGCATGACGATACTTTTGAAAATCTGGAGGTAATAACAATAGCTCAGGACATTTACGCTTCGCTTCATGAACAGTCATAGTTGTATAAATGCCTAGCGCTCTTGCTTCATATGAACAAGTTACTAAAATGCCACGCCGTTCCTTTGGGTTCCCTGCAATTGCGATAGGCTTCCCCTTTAAACTTAGGTCATGTGCTTGCTCCACAGAAGCATAGAAACTGTTCATATCCACATGCAAAATAACACGCCCTTTATGTGCCATGCTCATCACCTCGTTTCTTTCTTAGCCTTATTATACGCCCCATAACCTCTAATCAACAAATGCATAATCACCATTACTTTCGAGGAGGTCCTTTAAAATAATTAACGCTTGCTCAAGTTGAGATTCTGGTGCTGCAATGGCTAAACGAACGGCATTGACAGGCTTTGTATTCCCTACGGCAAAGCGTTCCGCTGCATAGACTTGTACACCAGCTTTCGAAGCTAACAATTCAAATTGAACACCCGTAAATTTGTCAGGCAATTGGAGCCACCTAAAAATACATTCCTCATCCCCTAATATGTGATAATCCCCTAAATACTGATCGACAAGCGCATTTTGCTGCTTGGCATATGCTCGGTGTTTTTCTAATATCGTTTGGGCAACACCTTCATGGATTAATCGTGCTGCAAGCTCCAGCATGATAGGAGAAACAGAAATGTTGATATTATAGAGCGTTTCCATTATTTTTTTACGTAGCGCAGGCGGTGTCACAAGGAAGGATAATCGTAAACCAGGTGATAGTGTTTTAGATAGGCTAGCAATGTAAATAACCTTATCGGGTGCATAAGAAGCAATCGGAGCAAGCGGTTGCTCCTTGAGAAAGCTATAGATAGCATCCTCGATTACAAGCAAATCCTTATGTCTTGCCACGTCTGCAATCATTTTTCTTGTTTCTACTGACATCGTATGAGTCGTTGGGTTATGAAAATCAGGGATCACATAGATTCCTTTGATATGCTCATTTTTACAAGCATATAGTAATCCTTCTTTTGTCATTTCACCCTGACATTGTTGGATAGCCACAAGCTGGATACCAAGCATATTTGCAGCTGTTTTAATGCCTGCATAGGTAATTGGATCTGTACCAATACGGTCGCCTGGCTGAAATAAAGCTGCAAGGGTTCCCACAATGGCATTTTGTCCGCCTGCTCCTAGAAGAATAGGCTGATCTGTTTGAAAATTTACTAGTTCGAGTAGCTTCATCACGGCTTCGTTTTGCCATGCATTGCCCTCAGGTCGTCCATATTGAAATAGCATGCTAAAACTAGGTTCGTTTATCATTTTCTTCATAAAGCGTGTAATATCATCATTAACAAAATTATCTGGTAAAACAGAGCCCATTTCAATGATAGGTGTGGCATGGTTGGTTGGCAGTAACATTTTATTGCTAGCCGCATCTGTTGAAACGAATGTACCGCTGCCAATCGAGGCATAAATTAATCCTTTTTGGCCACAAAGCTTAAAGGCTCTTGTAATCGTACTCAAATTCACATCTAAAAAATCAGCTAATTCACGCTGGGGTGGCAATTTTGTGCCTGGTACTAGCTTTCCATCCTTAATATCTTGTTCTAGCTGATGTGCGATGGCTATATATAACGGAGCAGAAATATTGCTAATATCCGGCTTCCAACTCATTGGATACTCGTCAAATGAATTAATAGGCATTCACTAGGCCCTTCTTTCTCTTAATTTGCATACAATAGTTTAATTGTCTTGCATACAATGATAATATTGTATGCACACGATGACAATGATATAATTTTTAAAAAATCAGAAAAAAAGGACCGATAATTATGCAATATTCTGAAAGAATCTTAAAAACACCATCCTCATTTATTCGAAATATTTTAAAAGTGACAGATGCCGAGGACGTTATTTCCTTTGCAGGCGGGCTTCCAAACCCGATTTCTTTCCCGATTGATGCATTGAGAGCATCCGTAGACCATGCTATTACAGTAAATGGCAGCCGATTATTCCAATATTCATCCACACAGGGTTATGCACCATTGCGTGAATATATTGCCGCGAAATATCAACGTGTCCATGGACTTGATGTACATGCTGACGATGTCTTTATTACTACAGGTTCACAGCAAGCGCTTGAACTAATTGGTAAAGTACTTATCAATAAAGGCGATGGCATTATCATCGAAGAGCCAGGTTACCTAGGGGCTATCCAAGCCTTTACTTTAACAGAGCCAACTTTCCATGGTGTTACGCTAGAAAATGATGGTCTTAACTTAGAAGAGTTAGAGCGTGCTCTACAACAACCAAATGTAAAATTCATTTATACGGTGCCGAACTTCCAAAACCCAACAGGACTCACATATTCGAAAGAAAAGCGTGAGCAAATTTGCGAAATAGTGGCAAAATATGATGTTGCTTTAATTGAGGATGATCCATACGGGGAGCTACGTTTCCAAGGGGAGCCACTTCCATATATCGGTGCTGGAAAATTAGAAAATAGTATTTTACTAGGTTCTTTCTCTAAAACGGTCACACCAGGCATGCGTCTTGGCTTTATTATCACAAAAAACAAAGAGCTATTGCAGCATATTGAAACAGCGAAGCAAGCGTCTGATCTTCATACTAATATTTTTTCACAATATGTTATCTACGATTACTTAGCAAGTAATGATTATACCGAACATGTAAAGAAAATTATTGCTTTATATAAAAATCAGTCGGATGCGATGCTTGATGCTATGCAGGAGTTTTTCCCTGCCCATGTTGAATATACTCGACCTGAGGGTGGCATGTTCATTTGGGCAACAATGAAGGACGGTACACCGGCCCTTGATGTATTCAATAAAGCGATGGAACAAAAGGTAGCCTTCGTGCCTGGCGATCCATTCTACACATCAAAAACGAATGTGAATACAATGCGTCTTAACTATACAAATGCAACACCTGAAGTCATCCGTGAGGGAATTAAACGTTTAGCTAGTATTTTATAAAACGAAAACGTATAAACGCTGTGAAAAGCGTTTATACGTTTTTTAATGTGGATAGTAAATAGTCATACTAAGTCGTGTTACTGTACTACCTGGATTGCTATATGTGTGTGGAAGGTCAGCCTTAAATCGTATGGCATCACCACTTGTTAATCGATAATCCTGACCCTGTATATGGATGATTAATTCCCCATCAAAAACGGTTATATATTCCTCCGTTCCTTCTCGATGAGCCTCAGCATCTAACGTTCCATTTTCTTTGATTTCAATTGTATATATTTCAAAACGACTATCCTTTTGATAGGGGAAATGAGGATACACCATATATCGGCCATGATCTTCCTTCAATACTTGAATTTCTTTACCGCGAATAACCTCCGTCTCAGGTTGGGGAGGATGAATAAGCTCTGTAAACGAAACCTTTAATCCATTTGCAATTTTCCAAATTGTAGTCAAAGTTGGACTGGATTCTCCCCTCTCAATTTGACCAATCATCGTTTTACTCACGCCACTAAGCTGAGAAACTTTCTCTAAGCTTAATTTCTCCCTTTCTCGAATTGCCTTTAAATTTCTCGCAAAGACGAGATGAATTTCTTCCATCCAAAAGCCCTCCTTGCATGTACAATATAACGTACGTTTTGTATAATAAAAAGACCGACGTTATACAGTCTATTTCGTGCATTATATCATACAACTTGAAAGAAGGGATTGTTTTGCCTGTATTTTCCTTTTTATTATTTATCATCATTACAAGCTTTACACCTGGCCCTAATAATTTTATGGCGATGGTTTTTGCTAAACAATATGGCTTAGCGAAAACGATTCCATTCTGTTTAGGTGTAGGGATTGGTTTTTTCATCATTATTGGTCTTAGTAGCTTTTTTAACACGATCATGTTAAACATTTTACCTGCCATTGAATTACCCCTAACCATATTTGGTGTAGGCTATATGTTGTACCTGGCTTATAAAATTTTAACAAGCAAAGAGTTAGAGGATCACGACAACGAAGAAGAAAAACGAAACCTATTTTTTTTAGGAGCGTTCGTTCAATTTATTAACCCAAAAGGTATTTTATTTGGTCTTACTGTTGTCGCAACTTACATCCTACCCTACTACTCATCCTACATAAGCTATCTACTCTTCTCGTTCTTTTTAGCGCTAGTAGGGGTAATCAGTACATTTAGTTGGGCATTATGTGGCTCCGTTTTTCAAAAAGCACTACAGCAATATCGAAAACCATTTAACATGATCATGGCACTATTATTAATGTACAGTGCTGTTTCCATTGTTGTACATTAAAAAACAGCCCTCTGTCGGTAGAGGGCTGCTTTATCAGCAACTTATTTTGTATACGTTAAAACGGCATTTTTCTTGAATTTTGCTAAAGCTTCTGTTGCCTCATTTTTGCTCGCGTACTCAAAAATTCGAACGTCCTTTTTATCAAAAACTGTAATAACCCACATGTGAAAAGCTCCCTTCACTCATTATTTTTGTAATATAACAACCACCAAAATTTGTGATACGACTTATCAACTGTTTTATAACAATTCCTTACTTGATTCTTATTTTACGCTGATTTTTTCAAAAAGAAAGCTATATGTGAAGGTCTTCACAAACTGTTCAATTTCAAAACGCTTTCATTGAACAATTTGTGAAAACCTTGATTTTATAGGTATATCCACTGCCAGTGAAGTCAGGTCTATCCGTCTCTTTTCACTACAACCAAAAAACCGTACAAAAGTACGGTTTTTGCTGTAGTAGTAGATTTACATGTCATAAGTTTAACAAAATACTTCTTCTTGTTTATGTGTTAATTCAATTTCGAAGCCCAAATCCTCCAGCATGCGATAATCGCTATTCGCTTCCTGTCCTGCTGTTGTTAAATAGTCCCCAACAAAAATACTATTAGCTGCATAGAGACCAAGTGGCTGAAGTGAGCCTAAATTGATTTCACGACCACCTGAAATACGGATTTCCTTTGTCGGATTGATGTAGCGGAATAAAGCTAAAACCTTTAAACAATAACGGGGATTTAAATCATTTGTCCCTTCTAGCTTTGTGCCATCAATTGCATTTAAAAAGTTTACAGGAATAGAATCAGCGTCCAATTGATGGAGTGCGCGTGCAATATTGACGACATCCTCTTTTGTTTCCTTCATCCCAATAATGGCACCCGAGCAAGGTGAAATTCCATGCTTTTTCACAATCTCTACCGTATTGACACGATCCTCATATGTATGTGAGGTCGTGATGAAGGAATGATGACGTTCCGATGTATTTAAATTATGATTGTAGCGATCCACCCCCGCTTCCTTTAGTTGCTGTGCCTGTTCTTCTTTTAGTAAGCCAAGACAGGCACAAACCTTCAAGCCATACTTTTCTTTTATTTCAGCAACCGCCTCACTCACGACATTGACATCCTTACGTGTTGGCCCACGACCACTGGCTACAATACAATACGTCCCAATCTTATTGTCAAACGCTCGTTTTGCACCTGCTAAAATTTCCTCTTTTGTAATAAATGGATATTTCTCAATAGGAGCCGTTGATTTAGAGGACTGGGAGCAATAGCCACAATCCTCGGGGCAATATCCGCTTTTGGCGTTCATAATCATATTCAATTTAACTTTTTTACCATAATAATGACGACGAATCATAAAAGCACCATCCATAAGCTGTAATAGCGCATCATCCTCACTATTTAATATGGCAAGTGCCTCTTCATTGCTAATGATCTTTCCAGCAATAACTTCTTGTGCTAATTGGTAATAATTCATATTACATTCTCCCCCTCTACGTGTGAAAATTTCACATTTCTTGCTGACTGAAATACTTTATACAAGCGCTCAGCTAATAGCGCTGATGTAATAGCTAAGCAAAAATCAGCGACAATACTACTTAAAAAGCCGACAACAAACACATGTGACCAGCTTGACTTCATGTCTAACCAGAAATTCAATGCTACATACAAATAAGGAACAGCCACAGCATAAATAATAACTAGCCCAATAATGGTTGCTGCAATAAAATGCTTTTTCGTCGGCGTCTCAATCCTTTCAATAATGAACCCAATCACATAGGCGGCTAGGGCAAAGCCAATCAGATAACCAAAAGTTGGCTGTAAGACATATGTGATACCACCACCCTGTGTAAAAACAGGTAAGCCTACTAAGCCCACGCTGATATAGACAAGTTGACTATAAAAACCATTCCGACTTCCCAATAAACAGCCTGCTAAAAATACAAAAACAATTTGTAATGTAAACGGTACGACAGGCAATGGAATTTTAACAAAAGCTCCGATTGCTGTTAGAGCAGCAAACATGGCAATCATGACTAGCGCTAATGTTTGTTGTCGCTTACCCAACCTTAGCCCCCCTGTCCTGGAAAAATTGTTCGATTGTCTCTTTCGTTGTATGAATCATAAATGACATTTCCTCTTCAGAAATAATATAAGGTGGCATAAAATACAGAACATTGCCGAGCGGTCTGATGAGTAAGCCTTTCGTTAAAGCCCGTTGATAAATTTGATAGCCGATACGCTCCTCACTGGCGAACGCTTCCTTTGTCCTCCGGTCCTTTACTAGTTCAATCGCTCCCACTAAACCAACTTGTCGGTATTCACCCACATAAGGCATATCACAAAAAGCTTCCATGGCTAACGCTCGCATGTATTGTCCCTTGTGCTGAATCATCTCCATCACTTGTTCCTCTTGAAACATCGTTAATACTTCCAGTGCCACACGACAGGCCAATGTATTGCCTGAATAGCTATGCGAATGTAAAAAAGCCTTCATTGTTCCGTAATCATCATAAAAAGCGTCATAGATTTGCTCCGTCGTTAAGACAACTGATAAAGGTAAATAACCACCTGTTAGCCCCTTTGATAAACACATAAAATCTGGCATGATGTCCGCTTGTTGACAGGCAAATAATGTACCGGTCCGACCAAAACCGACAGCAATTTCATCTGCAATGAAATGCACATCATAATGTGAGCACAACGCCCGTAAGCGCTGTAAATAGACAGGTGGGTACATTTTCATACCTGCTGCAGCCTGAATTAATGGTTCAATAATAACTGCCGTGATTTCCTCATGATGCGCTTGAAGTTGTTCCTCAACAAATTGACTACATGGTGCATTACAGCTTGCTGGATCTTCCTGAAATGGACAGCGGAAGCAATCTGGCCCTTTAGCACGAACAGTATCTAATAACAGAGGCTGATAAACTTCATTGTAAAGCCCTACCCCTCCTATGGATAAAGCACCAATAGTTTCTCCATGATAGGCATCCGTCAAGGCGAGAAAGCGCTTTTTTGCTGGTTTCCCCGTCTGCATATGGTATTGAAAGCTCATTTTCAGTGCAACTTCAATAGCAGATGAGCCATTATCGGCAAAAAAGACTTTATGTAATCCCTGTGGTGCTAATGCGGTTAATTTTTCAGCCAATTGTATGGCTGGTTCATGTGTAAAATTAGCAAAGATCGTATGCTCTAATGTAAATGCTTGCTCACTTAAAGCTTTGCTAATACGCGGATTGGCATGTCCAAATAAATTAACCCACCAAGAAGATACAGCATCCAAATAACGCTGATCATGTTCGTCATAAAGCCACACGCCTTGCCCCTTTTTTATGACGATGGGTGGAAATGCCTCATAGTCCTTCATTTGTGAGCATGGATGCCAAACATGACGTAAATCTCTTAGCTGTAAATCAGTTAATACTTGTTTCATAGTTAAAAAGCCTTTCAAACAGTGTTGTGTGCGTCATGGCATAATCCATTAGCTGTGACAAATTTTGTAGCTTTGGAATAATCGCATAGGGCAAGGGATGGTACTGTAAAATCGTTTGTATATTATCTTGCTCCATACTGCTACCTGTGTTCCCATTAAACACTATGCCAAGAACGTCAACTTCACGAGAGCGCAATGCATCTATTGTTAATAATGTGTGATTGATCGTTCCTAGGGATGTCCTTGTAACAAGCACTACTGGCAGCTTGCTACTGACGATGACATCAAGCAGCGTCATCCCATGGGGAGCAGTAAAAGGAACAAAAAGCCCACCCGCTCCTTCACATATCACAACATCATAGGACGCTTGTAATAATTGAATCCGCAATAATAGCTCATTGACATCAATTTGCTGCCCCTCCAGTTGTGCAGCAAAATGTGGCGATGCAGCTTCTCTAAATGAATAGCTATTGAGATGCTCTTGTTGAAGCTTTTGTAAGGAATACTTTTCATACATGGCTGTATCATGATAATAGCCACGACCGTTTTCGTATACCTCTCCTGTTTGCACAGGCTTGTATGGTGAAACTTTCAAGCCTTGTTTTTGTAAATGACACATCAACATGGTGGTGACAATTGTTTTCCCAACATCCGTATCTGTACCGACAACCCAAAAATGTTGCATTGTTAACCTCCCTCTTTTAAGTTAACCATTAACACTATTTAAGTTAACACATATATTTTTGTTTTGTAAATGCTAATTCTATATTTTTCTGAATACACTATTTTTGTTAATAAAAACAGCAAATTTTGTATTAAAATAAGAAAACGCTAAACTCCCACCATTTATGGCAGAAATCTAGCGTTCATTGATAGTCATGATAATAATCTCTCAAAAATGATTTCATAGTCTGTTGGTTTCCCATGACCATTATAAGCAATCGGCAATACTTGCACTAAACGCCAACCTTGCTTCGCGTATTCTTCGATTGTTTTCCGATAGGTAGATTCCTGAAAAAAGCTACCTAAATGTGTTTGTACAAATTTATACTCATACATTGACTCACCCCCTGTAAATCTTTACGTAACTACGGAGTCAGGGTTTCAATAATTAGCAGGTTCTCGCTTTTGAATATTATGATTATTTTAAAGGATTTTAATCTTCACTCGTAGTATTAAACTACATGGGGGTGGTAGTATGTTTGGCATTTTTAAAGAACCAGCGAAGATCATCGATACATATGAACAAGTGCATTCAATTTTAAAATCATTACTTACCTATGAACTAAAAGAATTACCTAATCGTTATGAATTTTGGTATCGTGTGGCCATCCGTCAAGAAGAGTATCGGACATTACAAGCAGAGCATCGGGCAAAAATCTCAATGACTTCTGCCGTAGGGCGTTTTCATCAAACACAATATGAAGTGATGACACAGAAATTAGCAAAGTTTGAACGCTTATCCGATATTTATAAACTATTTTGTATTGAAGAAGAACGAAAGCTATTAAACCATCGTCTCTCTTTTCATCAAGAAACAATTGCTGCCATCTATGACCATGTTCAACATAAAGAGCTTTATACGTACAGTGATAGTGTTCAACAGCAATTTTGGGAGGCCATCCGTGATGATCTACTCCGAGCTATCGCACACTTAGATTAATTTTTTAGAGACTTCATTTCTAATGGGAAATAGAAGTCTTTATTTATTTTTAGTAAACTCGCATGATTATTTTGACTAAGGTTATGAGGGATTCTAAAATCATTCGAGTCCTAAGCCTTCTAATTCCCAACCTAGACAAAAGTTGGTATATTTGAAATAGGAAGGTGATTAATAGATATGTCGAACGAGAAAATTTTAATAGTGGAAGATGATATAGATATTATGGAGGTTTTATCGCTCACGCTAGCTAATGCTAACTATAATGTATTAAAGGCATCATCTCTATCCAGTGGCTGGCATCTCGCTGTCACGCAACAACCAGATTTAATCTTGTTAGATGTTAATTTACCAGATGGTACAGGCTTCGAGTTAGCCAAAAGAATCCGTGATGTATCGGATGTCATTATCATTTTTGTGACCGTCAATCATCTAATTGAACAGAAACTTGAGGGCTTTGAGGTGGGGGCAGATGATTATATGACAAAGCCATTTATTCCAAAAGAATTATTGGCCCGTATCCAAGCAAATTTAAAAAGAAGAAACCCAACAAAGAAAAGTAATATCGTACATATAGATAATTTGTCCATACATTTAGATGAGAAAAATGTTTATAAGGATGGACAGCTTTTAAATTTATTTACGAAGGAGAAGCTACTCCTCTTTTTTCTAATTGAGCATGCGAATCAAGTGATTAGTGTCGATCAACTCATTGATCATGTGTGGGGCTATGACGGTGTCACTGATTTGAAAACCGTATCTGTCCATATTAGTACGCTTCGTCGTAAAATTGAAGATATCCCCTCAAAGCCGAAATGGATTCAAACAGTGAGAGGTTTTGGCTACCAATTCGTTTATAAAAAAGAGAGTGGTGAGAAGTAAGAAAACACTCACCACCCCTTTTTAATTTTTTGCCAATACCTTAACTAGTGGTAATGTAAAGCTAAATATGCTTCCTTCATTTTCAAGACTTTCAACAAAAATCTCACCATTATGCTGGCGAACAATTTGTTTACAGATAGCTAAGCCAATGCCATGCGAATGTGCTTCATGAGTGTTAGTTGCTCGATAATAGCTATCAAAAATAAAGGGAAGATCACTCTCAGCAATACCAATGCCACTATCTGCAATCGAACAAAACAAGTGCTTGTCCTCTACATGGAAGGACAATTGAATACCACCATTTGATGTATATTTCATTGCATTGGTCATGATATTTTCAATCACTTGATTGATTCGCGTTTTATCAATCAGTAGCTGAGCTTCTTCATGACCGTAAAAGTGAGCACTGAATGTTAATCCTGATTGTTTTACTTCATCCTCATAACGGGTTGCCATTTGTAAAAATAATTCCTTTGCCTTTACCTCTGTAAAAGAAAATTCTGCTCTACCAGCTTCTAGATTTGCTAAATCAAACAAATCTTGAATTAAGTTATTTAATGATAATAGCCTTTCTTTACTTCGTATTAAATATTTCTTTCTGGCTACTGCGTCATCAATCACGCCCTCTAGCATAAGTTCTATATACCCTAATGTAGAGGTTAACGGGGAGCGTAATTCATGGGAAATACTATGCAAGAGTTTTTTACGTTCCAGTTCATTTTTTTCTAAACGTTCATTCATTTTTATCAAATGCCGATTCGTCTCATCTAGCTCCCTAGTACGCAACTGAACACGTTTTTCTAAATCTCCATATATTTTCGCATTTTCAAAAGAAACGGCAATTTGAGCCGCAATCACTTTCAATAGCTGAACATGAGATGGATGGAAGGCATTCGTCATTAAAGTATTCTCAAAATACAATATCGAAATAATTTCATTTTGATGGATAATCGGCAGGCAAAGAATAGATTTAGCCGTCGAATAGGAGAAAAGAGGATGCTGTGTTATTTGTGTATTGTCGATAATCACATGCTCTTTACTATTAAGAACATAGCGTATAATCGATTGCATATTCGCATTAAAATTCTCCATACTTTGTTGATCATACATCGTAAATGTTTTTTCCGCAGCTTCCGCCTTTGCTAACACCAATAATTCCTGCTGCTGTTTATGAATGAAATAGCCACTATCTGCCCCCACATGCTTTAACAGTGAAAACAATATTTTATGCAGTAAATCTTCCATACGAATAGCTGTTGCAAATGATTGAGTCGTTTCAAAAACCGTCATCATATCAAACGTGAGTGATTCTCTACTGTGATTCTCCAGTTTGCGATGCACTTGATATTCTCTTGCCCATTTTCTAGCAACTGTTTCTGCTCCCCACGTTTCAATACTTTGAATACCATTCAATATATAATGCCTTGCCGTTTTCTTTTGCTGTTTTGCGAGATAATAGTTTGCAGCTCGTTCATATGCTAATGCTGTATCCTGTACAAAACCATTCATACTTGCTAATCGTATTGCTCGGTCATAATAGAGTTCTGCCTCACTGTCGTTATTGTGTAAACGGTAATTCTCTGCCATTAATAAAGCATAGAGATGCTCATAATTTTCTGAAGAATAAACAGCCCATTTCTTAAATTTCTTGAGGCTTTGACGTATATCCGTTAAAAATAACCTCTGCTCCTGTACCTGACAATTTTGACTATGCAGAAAGTGAAATTGCCACATGGCCCGATAAAAATAATAGACTGTGGTGATTGGTAATGTATAACTGTCCTTACTTAGCTTCTTTAATTCAACCAGAATCGCTTTCCCTTGTATTTCATCCGCTAATAAAAAGGACATTTTTAAACGCACTGAATAATGCATGATTTTAATAGCAGGCTGATCCTGTATTGTGATAGGACAGGCCCAATGTACAGGATGATGAGGAGAGCGGAGGATATTCATCCATCTCCCCATTTCGGCTAAAAAGTCAATCGAAAGGGTACTTGCATGAATAGAAAATTCATCTTGTTGTCGTCTAATTTCTTGTTGTAAATCCTCTAGGTTAACACCCTGAATAAGGCGTATAGCGACAATAAAACATGATGCTGAGGATACTAAATGATATAAGCCGAGCTCTTGGCTTTTTGCTTGAGCCTCATTAATATATTGAATACTGGTTTCATAGGGCTCTGTCCAATGACTGATAAACACGCCATACACATAATAAGTATGGCCCTTGATATATATGCTTTCTTGGTTATCCGCAACAATGATGGCAAGTTTGCCAAAGCGAGTGGCTTCTTTTATATTGGCAAAACCTGCATTTAAAAGCATAGCATAGTTAATCAATACCATGCCGCTTTTCGATGTAGCGCCATACTTCAACTGTAAACGCAGCCCTTTCATTAAAAGAATGCCTGTTAAGTTAGGATTTAATAGGAAAGCACTTGCCGTCATATTAATAATTAAATGAATCAAAATATCAATTTCTTTACTATTCGTTGGCGGATGCTGCAACAAGTCTTGGTCAGACATATGTCGCAATGCCCATTTCAACAATAGATACTCTTTTAGAAGCTGTGACTTTTTAGGATATGCTGAAATTTTAAGATTCGCAACTTGAAAACCTGCCAAGCCTGCTTCTAGACCAATAGTAGGGTTATCGGACTCAATGTATAATACCGTTTTCAAATTGTTAATCATCAGTTTTTCTAATTTTGTCTCTGCATGTTGCAAAGCTTCTGTTAAATGCATTTCCGATTGTTCGTAGTGGCCAGTTAAATATTCACATTCACCTAAATTTGCATATAATTTAACCGACTGTTCTCTCCTAGTCTCCCAATGATCAGGCGTCAATAGTTCTTTACTAGTTGTAAAAAATTTTAGCGCATTATCAAAGAGCCCTATTCTTTTAGCCTCAATACCGAGTTGATAATTCCAGATAGCCAGCTTTTGCTTTTCTTCCCCAGTCAATAAGTGGCGACTGTAATTGAAATGCATGACGATTTCGCTTAATCGATCATGATCTGCAGCCATTTGAGAGTCATCTGTTAAAAGCTGGCCAATTTGATAATGGTATTTAGCACGCAATTGCCCTGATAAGTCCTGATAAGCTACTTGTTGGATACGATCGTGAACAAATTGGAATTTGGTAGAAAATGTATGTAAAATTCCTTCATGCTCTAACGTACTTGCCCATTTATAATGGGCATCTAACGGAATAATAAAGCCATTCTCAACAAGTGTTTCCAGGTGTTTTAATAACGCTTGAGCTGATAAGGACACGAGCTTTAAGACATCTGTAAATTCAAAGCGCTGACCAAAACATGCAACTATGCGTAAAATCTCATGGGCTTCTGTTGTTAAATTAGCCATTCTAGTTTCAATAAAGACAAGTAGCTCGTTGTTCAATCGGGATAAATTAAATTTCTTACGATTAAACTCCCATTCTTTTGTTGTTGCATTAAAATAAATTGTGTTATCTTGCTGGAGTGATCGAAACGCCTCTTTCACAAATAACGGATTCCCTTTGGTCAAATTAAATAATTGCTTGGCAATTATCTGTATGGTATGAGGCTTTGCATGGAAAGACGCCTCCAACCATTGTTGAACATGTTGTTCCTGAAGCAAGGGTAAATGGATATGATGACCGCTCGAAAAACTAGAAGTTCTTTGCTGATTTTCCTCCTCTGCGCTGTCCTTATTCACTCGGAATGTACCAATCATCATAAAGTATCCTGCTCGGTGTTGCTCAAAAATTTGGGTCATAATTTCAACTGTACTTTGATTGGCCCAATGCAAATCATCTACAAACCATATAACTGGTTTCTTCTGCATAGCAAATGTTAATAAAATTTTTTGAATCGATATAAACGTATAGGAATGGAGCTGTTTTGTATTTTGGCTAACTTCTTTTTGGAAGTGTACTTCCTCCTTCACAAACCATTTAAGTTCAGGTAATAGATGGATAAGTTCATCTGTCACAACTAATTTAACCTCTTGAAATAATTTTTTCCATAAATGGACAGACCTTTCACCTTCCATATAAATAAATTTCAATAAACTCCTTAAAGGATGGATAACAATGGAATAGTCATTTTCTAATTGCAATTGCTCATACTTAGTTGTAATAAAATAGCCTTTTGCGGCCGCTATTTCACCCTTTAATTCTTGAACTAACTTGGACTTTCCATACCCTGCTTGTCCTGATATCGTAACCATCTTTTTGTCACCTTTTGCAACCTGATGAAAAACAGAGGAAAGCTCTGCGAATTGCGATTCTCTCCCATAAAGCTTAGTAGACAGTCCCGTATTCAGATGCAAATCCTGTTCACCAAGCAGGAAATTTTCAAGCGGTTCGTTTACTAAAAGTTTCTGTTGGATTTGTAGCAAATCCTCTCTCAAACCAATGGCACTTTGATAACGATCAGCTGGGTTTTTAGCTAATAGCTTTTCAATCATTTCCCAAAGCAATGAATGATAATGACTGTCTATACTTACCAATGGTTCTGGTTTTTTTGTGATGATTTCATAAATCAAATCGACGGCATCCTTTGCTTGAAAAGGCAATTGACCGCCCAGTATTTCGTAAAAAATGGTCCCCAGTGCATATAAATCTGTCCGATAGTCTACCTCTAAATGTAGTCTGCCAGTTTGCTCAGGTGCATAATAGGGTAGCTGTTCTAGTCGTTCATAGGGATTTTCAATCACAACTGGAGATTCTACATCATATTTTGTACTAAATTCAGAGCTTAATAGTTTTATTTTTAAAGAATTAGGATTGATTAAGATTTGATTAGGATGTAGGTGTAGATAAAGTAAACCACTTTGTTGCATTTTCATACAAATATTAACAAGGTCAATGGCAATCTGGAGAAATTGATGCAAAGAAATCAAGTTATTACTGAATTGCTTTAAGGGGACTCCATTAAAATTTTCATAGATGATCGCATATTGATCATCTATATAATCAATAGCTATTGGCTTTAATAACCAAGGATTTTGCTCATTCGAAAACAAGGAAAATTCATATTGTAGTTTGGCTCTTGTCTCTGCTGAATTATGATGAACACTTTTTACCAGTACCAGTTTGTTAAACTTCTTCATATACATTCTCTGTAGATGCCAATCTTGACTAGACTGTAAAAGAATGCAATCGTTCATACACAATCCCTCCTCTTCTATGCTAGTATTTATCATCTTTGTAACCGCTTTATATTTTTGCAATGCTACTCTTCGAATGAACAGATAGTAGCGCTTCTCAATAACTCCTCTTTACTTGTTGTAGTGTCGATCATAATAGGACAGATATCCTTTACATAAAAAACACCAGTAAAGGAATACTTGCTCGTAGATTTTGATTGACTAGAAAGATGCAGAGGTTTTTGTTTTCGTATCTTTTGTTACTCTTACATTTTCTAACATTACTTGTTCTTTAAGAACATCGATTGGATGTACGGGAATAAAAATTTTTGTAATGCTGTCAGAAATGGTATGTTGCTCAATAAGCTTATTATAATATTTCTCCAATAAATGCGCTTCGCCTTTTATTAAAGAAAATTTTGGAACAAGTGATCTGGTGTTTCTACATAATATGTAATCTGCTCATATCGTCTTTCTGTGCTTAATTCTGCTAGTGCAGGCTGGAATTTTGTCATTTCAATCCGTTCACTACATACCAAAGGCTGTTGCTCTGTCATAGACTGTATTTGATTGATCTCTTCGTTATTGGTACTTCCATATAGCCATGTTGAACATTGCGGTTTTGTAATCATGTACTAATTCGTGCTGTTAATACACTTCCCCTTTTATCTCAGGTATACAATTTTCAACCTATCAATCTTTCGCTAAAACAAAGCCCTCCTGTAAATCAATCATTCTCAGTACATTAAAACTATAAAATCCGAAGGTTAAAATTAGTTTAAATAGTATTAAAATCAATCAATAAAAAAATAGTCAATGTTTTGATGACAAAACATTGACTACTACTTTTTTATAAGTAATTTTAATGATGTTGGCTCATTGCCATTCCTTCTACAAGCATTTGTCTAAATTCTTGAACCTGGTCTGCTTTAATGGCTATGTGACTATAGTGCTTCTTGATCCCTAGCATAAACGTTACTTTCACAGGCTCCTTCATTTTCAAAATAAAATGCGGATAGGCCTCACCAAAATCACGTGCTATAAAGTCTATCGTATCTTTTGATAATTTTCCCTCTAACCGCTCCTTGTCTTCGATGATTTCAGCAATATGAGCAAAAGGAATTTCAGTACGTTTCATTAATCCCAGAGATAAGTACAATGTATCATTTGTGACATAAACAGGGTTTAGGCGAATAGCCTGCATATCCGCAAGAAAGAAGATTACTGAATAAATATTAAAAACAAGCAACACAATGGAAAGTATCATTGACTTTTCATGTAGCAACCAGTGAATACCAATCGTTTCAATAGCAATCCCATGAATAATCATGAGCTGAAAAGCGATATAGCTAGAATTTTTATGCAAAGATAAACCTTGTCGTTCTTGTCTTTTCCAACTCGCGAAACCATAATAAAGCACTAATAAATCAGCACAGATCATCTGAATAACTGGATGCTTAGGTGCATGTTTTTCTACAGCTTTTGAAAATGAAAAGAGATCTGGTAAAGAGCTTCTCCGCACTTCCCCTAGGATTTTTGGCAGGTATCGTACAAGTGTTGCCACTAGGATAATTTCTAATAGAATAATAGACCCTTCAATCGCAAAGCCAGCCCATGTCACTGCCACATAAGGCTGAAGGTGTTCCATAGGAATGATAAAACGTGCAGCAATACAGCCAGCTGCAGCTAATAGGATGGCTTGCTTTAATGAAAATTTACCTTTATAAAGCATAAATAGCACAGGCACCACCACAATACAGTCAATTAATGAGCCCATGACAACACCATTTGTTTCGATAGGTAAAAGGGATGTGCCAAATCCTGTATTATAGAGTGTATAGTTACTCGCTAATACCACTAATAATAAGGCTAGCCAAATATTTTGCTTACTTTTTAAGACCATCATTCTCAATGCCCCCTCTCTACTAATAATTTTACTTTATGCCAAATGGTTCATCTTGTATAGAATTTGAGAATAAAAGATGGTCCTATTTCCATTCACGTTCAATTATTTTTCACACTTAAAAACTTCTTACGATAAACATGTGGCGGATAGCCAGTGTATTCTTTAAACTTTTCAATATAATAACTGACGGTACTAAAGCCTGTATTAACAGCTATTTCTGTTATCGATAGCTCATTACCCTTCAATAATTCTATGCTTTTGCGCAGTCGATATTGGCATAAATAGGTAAACGGTGTCATGCCCACTATTTTCTTAAAAAAACGACTACATTCAGCGCGACTTATATACACATGGCTAGCTAAATCTTCTAATGCTATTTTCTGCTGATAATGTGCATGTAAAAAATCTAGCATAGCTTTTGCTCGTTCATGCTGCACAATAGTGGCAGAATCCATTATTTGTTCTGTCAATAAGGATTGGGTTAGCATGGATTCCCAAATAAATAGAAGCTCTCTCCGTACCTTTAACTCAAAAAAAGCGGTTTGCTCTCGCATTAATTCCGCAATCGTTGCTACTTTCTGTGCCAACTCTCCTGTTAGTTTGACATAAGGTATTCGATTACTTGTAATATACGGTTCTACATATTTTGAGAAAAAGATACTGCCCTCATGCCCCCCCATTAACTTTGGATCGACATTTACACAATAAACGATCGCTTGCTCGATTTGATAAGGCTTTGCTTCATGTAATCCAGAGGCATTAATAAAAAGCCCCTCGCCTTGCTTCAAAACAAAAACGTCGGTCCCCACTCGATACTGAGCACATCCCTTTTTTATCAAAACAAATTGTATTTCTTTATGCCAATGGAGAGGTAGAAAATCCATGCTTTCTAATCGCATAATCGTTTCATACAAGGCAACTGGAAATTCTTTTGTTCCATGCAAGGTTAATTCTTGTAAATCCTTGGCAATTTTAATATGTGTTAACGGCATCTCTAACACCTCAATATATTGATATTTTATTGGATTAAATCGATATTTATTTCCACTTAGTCACTTTATAATCATCTTATATTGATAGTTTAGGAGATGTAAACAGATGAATCAAATTATCCAAAATAAACGTACACTGGGCTTTCTACTAGTTATTCTTGGAGCAAGTTTCTGGGGAATCGGAGGGACCGTTGCCCAACGACTATTTCAGCAGGACAATTTAGAGGTCGGCTGGCTTGTTTCTAGTCGTTTACTTTTAGCAGGTCTGTTACTAATAGCTATATATAAAATGACCCATCGGCATGAATCCATTTTCGTCATATGGCGCACAAAGCAAAATGCTTTTAGACAAATTTTATTTAGCCTACTCGGCATGCTTGCTGTCCAATACACCTATATGATGTCAATCGCTATTGGTAATTCAGCTGTAGCCACATTATTGCAATATTTAGCACCACTGTTTATCATGGCTTATTACTTTCTAACGAGGCAAAGTCCATTGACAAAGCAGGATGGTATAGCTGTGTCACTTACACTTGTGGGGACCTTTTTATTATTAACAAACGGTTCTTTTTCAACATTGTCCGTTCCTTTTATGGCTGTGTTATGGGGTATCTTATCTGGTCTTTCTGTTGCATTTTATACCATTTATGCCGTCCCACTTTTACAACAATTCCATTCATTACTAGTTGTCGGCTGGTCGATGATCATCGGTGGTATAGTAATGAGTATAGCTCACCCACCATGGGCTATCGATCTATCTAATTGGACGTTTTCAACCATTGCCTATTTTCTCTTTATTGTTATTTTTGGGACCATGCTCGCTTTTTGGTTTTATATTGCTAGCTTGCACTATCTTTCACCAAAGGAGTCAAGCCTACTAGGTAGTCTTGAACCATTAATGGCTGTCATCACAAGTGTTTGGTGGTTAAAGATTGCTTTTGGTGGCTATCAGTTTATTGGTACATTGCTAATTCTTCTTATGATTTTATACCTTACAGTATTTCAGAAAAAGCAAGCTTGAAAACAGAAAATTAAGAGAGTTATGAATTTTAATAGTCAATACCTCCTATTACCGAGATAGTAATATATGAATTTATACATAAAATTTACATATTTTATCTATCTTTTCTCCTTATTTGTCTACTATACTGAACATAACAACAGATATAAGGAGGTATTTTATGGATAAAAAAGTTATTTTTTTCGAGGTGGAAGGCGGCACAGATAAAGGACCAGATGGCTATCGCCCAGATACAATGCCAATGGTGGAAGCGCTACAGCAACGTGGACAGGATGCAGAGGTACTCTTCTTTGATATCACAAAAAAGCAGGAAATCTATCACTATGTTAAGGAACATGGTATTGCCTATGTATCTCGCATTAACCCAGGCAACTTACAGCATGAGGAAGAGTACTTTGCTATGCTACGAGAGCTATGCCAAGCTGGCGTTATAGGGATGCCACATCCAGACGCCATGATTAGCTATGGTTCAAAAGACGTATTATCAAAACTGACGACAACAAATTTAGTACCTGATGATACATTTGCCCACTACACAATCGAAGCATTCAAAAAACAATTCCCTACTTCCTTAGCCTTAACAGAGCGTGTTTTGAAGCAAAATCGTGGTTCAACTGGAGAAGGTATTTGGCGTGTAAAATTGGTGGAACCGCTAGCAGAGGGTATCACTGAAGTGCCACTTGATGCACAAATCAAATGTACTGAAGCAAAAGATAATCATGTAGAATATTGGCAGCTTGGCGACTTTATGACATTTTGTGAGCAGTATATTACAGGGACGAATGGTATGTTAATCGATATGCGCTTTCTTCCAAGGATTACAGAAGGCGAAATCCGCTTATTCATGTTGCGCGATCATCCTGTACACGTCGTACATAAAAAACCAGCTGCTACCGAGGATGCCTTTAGTGCAACTCTATTCTCTGGCGCTCAATATCGCTATGACAAACCTGAAGACTGGCAAGAGCTGGTACAAAACTTTTTAAAGCAGCTCCCTCAAGTAACAAACCTACTAGGCAATTATGATTTACCGCTAATCTGGACAGCCGACTTTATGCTAGATACCAATGAAGTCGGAGAAGATTGCTATATTTTAGGTGAGATGAATTGTTCTTGTGTGGGCTTTACTTCAGAACTAGCATTAGCGCATGAAGTAGCAGAAGAAATTTTAGCTTGTTTAAAAGAGCATACTGAGGCTATTGCGCAATAAAAAAAGTGCGATCTTTAGGGATCGCACTTTTCATATATAAATCTTAATTCCTTGTATAAATTCATAGATAAAATAACAAGCAAAACCAATCAATAAGAATCCTGCGACAATGGTAAATGTCCTAATCATCTTCCGATTCATAGCTTTACGAGTAACCGAGACAATGGTCAGCAAACCGATATCGTGGAGTAAAATTCCACTTAAAACACCAGCAGCAATAATTAAAAAGCTCGTTGACTCCCCTTGTCCATAAGATTTTGCTAGCACCACACCAAATACGTTGACCCAAAAAACAAGATTACCAGGCGAAATGGCCACTAGTAAGCCGTTAAAATAAGAGGCAAAAAACGATTTGGTTACTTTTTCTCCTGCCAATGTAATATCATGGTCAGCGTTCTTGATAGAATCATAGCCTAACAAGAATAAAAAGCCCGCTCCAATAATCCACATAGGTAGTTGAATTAAAGGCATAGCCAAGATGGAAGCTAGTCCCATATACAAAGCAAAAACCAATACAATATCAATGGTCATGCCACCAAGTCCAACTGCCCAGCCGTGCATAAAACCATTTTTGAGTCCTTGCTTTGTCATTTCTACTGTAATAGCTCCTACAGGCATGGCAATGGCAAGTCCTACCAATACATACGCTACATATAAACTCAAAAAAACACTTCTTTCATGTCATCGATAAGCTTCATACGTCCGTTTATGGTTTCACTATAGCATAATTATACTTGAAAGGAAATAATTATTAATAGATACCTGTTAGAGCATTTGCTTTTTCCATTGCGCTAACAAATCTTTTGACTTCTCCAAATCCAATTTCAATGTGACCTGCTTAGCTGTACAACGTTTTTTAGCTTTCTCCCATGCTTCTTCCAAGGCAGGTAAATAGCTTAAATTTTTTGTCGCTGCTACTAGCTGGAAAAATATATTACCTTGAATATAGTGCCAACGAGGATTCATTCCATCTAGGAGTATTGCTTCTTCAATCAGTCTTAATGCCAAATAAGGGCTACCTTCGTGACGATTTAAAAACTGTGCAAATGCTCCCCAATACAATGCCTTATTAGGCTGCAATTTGATTGCCTCCGCATACTGTACTGATGCCTTATCCTGTTCTTTTGCAAGGACATAATATTCTGCCATTGTATAGTAGGCGTTCGCCTGCGCTTCTATAGGTCCTGCTAATAATTCATCGACCACTTTACCAAATTGCTCATCATCCTGACTACCTATATAAGCTGCGAGAACATCTCGTTCTGGATATGAACCATCTATACGTTCCACACTTTGCTTTGCTTTGTCATCAGTAGGCTGAGGCATATTTGCATACCCATTTGCCTCTAGCATTGCCACATGCTGCTGAATGACTTGATAGGCCTCTTCTGCGATCGCTGTATCATTGCCCAATATTTCTTTGGCTAGTTGATAACTTTCCTTTACTTGACCACTCAAAAATAAGTCATTGACTTGTTGAACTTGCTCGTTCATTTGTTTTACCACCATTAAAATCCTCACCTTCGCAAAAGAAAAATCTTATTGCTAGTTTACCATTTAAGTAGTATTAGCAAAAGCCAACATGTCCTAATCTTTCTATTATTCTTTTAATTTAAACGCCTTTACATGCTGTTCGAGTGTGTGTGCCATGTGATTTGTTTCATTAGAGCCATGTGCCACCTCATCAATGCTTGCAGTTGTTTGCTGTGCTGCGACAGTAATCATATTCATCGTTTCTTCTATATCACGAATAGATTCTGTTAATTGTTGAATCATCTGCACAATACGTGTAGATTTTTCGTTTTCAGCGGTCATAGCATTAGAAATGGTAATCATTTCTTCTACTGTGGCAGCCACTGCTGTAGAAATATTTCCTAAAGATTGTGCGGTTAGACGTACTGTCTCTGTTCCTTTTTCAATATATTGCGTATTATCATTCGTAGATGACATGACCTGCTGCACATGCTTCATTATATCCTGAATAAGCTGTTCAACTTGCAATACCTCTTGATTAGATTGCTCAGCAAGCTTCCGTACTTCCTCAGCAACAATAGCAAAGCCTTTGCCATGCTCCCCTGCTCTAGCCGCTTCAATGGAAGCATTCAGTGCTAGCAAATTTGTTTGTGATGCGATGTTTGCAATAGACGTTGTAATCGTTTGAATTTTGGTTGCAGATGTAACCAAGTTTTCTACTGTTTGTTGTACCTCACCCGATCCGCTGTGGATTAATGCCATATCATTGCTTATATCTTTTGCTAGTCGCTCACCCTCTGTTGCTAATTCCATCGTTTGTCTAGCATTATCAGCACTGTTATTGGTATTGCTTTGAATCATTTGAAGGTCCTGCGCTAAAGAAGTAAGAACATCTGTCGCATTTTCAGCATGGTGCATCCCTGCCGTCACGGCACTTGTTACCTCTTCGATATTATTAGCGACACCTTGAATGGTATTGCTCATATCGTTCAGGGTGGAAGCGGTTTCATCTGCGTTATTCGTTAAAGTGTTAGAAGTGGAACGCATCGTCATAATCATATTTTGTAAATTAGCTGTCATTCGATTTAATGTATTCGCTAAATCCGCTACTTCATCTTTACTGTTAATTTTTGTTTCAGGTACAGCTAAATTACCATTGGCAATTTCTTTCGCCTGCTGAATCAGCACACTAATCGGTCTTACTTTACGACGAATTAAAAAGCCTGTAATGATGGAAGCAATTAGCATAGGGAAAATACTAATTAAAATCCCATTTCGTACAACATCCCATGTTCGCTCCTTCACGATATTAGCATCAAAGTCGATGACACTAATGGCAATAATTTCTTTACTGGAATCATGGTCTTTAAAAATAGGGGCATAGCCAGATAAACGGTCCATCCCTGCATAGGTATAAGGCTGTGAATATGTTGGATGCTTATGTGTAAGCAACATATCAATAGCTTCTTTATCTAAATAAAATTGATCACCAGGGGCATAACCTTTTTCAGCCAAATGATCATCAAGCGCTAATAATGTGCCATCCAACGATAAAATATATTGTGTTTGGAAAATATCTTTATGACCTGTTGTCCAGTTCAAATCGTTCCCAATGCTTTCCTGTACAGCCTTGTCGCCTTGAATGGCCTTGTCCAATTGTTGCGGATTGATCAAACCTGTCGTAATATTGGCACAGCCATAGGCCTCAACACCAGCAGCATCATAAAGTTTATTGTAAGCAGTTATGTATGTAGCGAACGAAGTAATCCCTAGCATCACCACTAAAATACCAGCGATAATCGTCCCAAGTTGAAAAGTTAATGAATTGCGTAATTTCACGATCCATCCTCTCCCCTTTCTTGTAATAATCTATGAATATTCCTTTTGTGTTTCATCATACTACAAAAAGATGTATTAAAAAAGCATCTTTAATTATTCTAGTAAGATAAAAACATTGGAAAAAGTTCTGAATTGTGCGATAATTGAAGTTAATTATCTTAAATCCTGAGCATTACCAATTCATCTAATAGGAGGGCTTGCTATGAATAAACGCTTTCATCTAGTATCGATTGTTACAGGCAACTTGTTAACAATAGGGGCCATTTTTATTTATGCCATGCAAAGTCAAGTGGGAGTAGCCCTCAGTACGTATGCTCTTGTGATGGGTTTTTTTAGTACTTTGCTTGTGATTTTCTTCTATATATGGGGGGAAGAAAAACAACAAGTATCCAATCGTTTTCTGAAATAATATGCATCATTTTCCAGTACACAGATTTAATGTGGTTCCTTCCCTTTCTATATGTAGAGGGATTTTTTTATGTAAAGTTAGTAGAAATGATTTAGTAGATGGTATCAAATCGTCAATCGGAAGAGATACTATGTCAAAACATTCATTTAGAAAAATATTTACTTGATGTCGTAGTATCTTGGATGAATTGTGATGAAACTTCACCAATTATTTAAGTCTATACAACAGCTATTTTTACTAAAATGGCGTTGTAGATTTATTCATGATTCCCTTCTTTTCCGAGGCAATCCCCTCCGTATACGTCTAATTGTTGTAGAAAAATAAAATTTTTTGTAGAAAATTTTAAAACAATGATTGAGTAGTATATCAATTTTCTGTATAATCAGCTTGTTTGACAATACTTTATATGAACTTGGGGGTAGACAATTGGGTAAAGCATTGATTATCGGAGCTGGCGGAGTTGCCAGTGTTGTGGTACACAAGTGTGTTCAAAATTCGGACGTATTTGAGGAAATTTGTATCGCAAGTAGAACTGTTTCAAAATGTGACGCTCTAAAAGAAAAACTAGACGGCGGAAAAACAAAAATTCATACTGCACAGGTAGACGCAGACAATACAGAAGAGGTTATTGAGCTTATTAAAGCTTTCGGACCAGATGTAGTGATTAACGTGGCTCTACCTTATCAGGACTTAACGATTATGGATGCTTGCTTAGCGACAGGTGTGCACTATGTGGATACTGCAAACTACGAGCCACCTGAAACGGCAAAATTTGAATATAAATGGCAATGGGCTTATAAAGAGAAGTTTGAAAAAGCTGGCTTAACTGCATTACTTGGAAGCGGTTTTGACCCAGGTGTAACAGGCGTTTTCACAGCTCATGCACAAAAACATGAATTTGATGAAATCCACTATATCGATATCGTGGATGCCAATGCGGGAGATCATGGATATCATTTCGCAACAAACTTCAACCCAGAAATTAACATTCGTGAAATTACAGCGAATGGTCGTTACTGGAAAGAAGGCGAGTGGATTGAAACTGCACCACTTGAGAAAAAAGAAGTGTATAACCTACCTGAAATCGGACCAAAAGATATTTACCTTCTATACCATGAAGAGCTTGAATCCCTTGCAAAAAATATCAAAGGTTTAAAACAAATCCGTTTCTGGATGACGTTCTCTGAAAAATACTTAACACACTTAAAAGTGTTAGAAAACGTAGGTATGACGTCAATTGAGCCAATCGAATTTGAAGGACAAATGATTCAACCAATCCACTTCCTTAAAGCGGTATTACCAGATCCAGCTTCACTTGGACCACGTACAAAAGGTAAAACAAACATTGGTTGTATCATTCGCGGTCTAAAAGATGGCAAAGAAAAAACGTACTATGTGTACAACGTATGTGACCACGAAGAGTGCTACAACGAGGTTGGTTCACAAGCGATTTCTTATACAACTGGCGTACCAGCTATGATCGGTGCAATGCTTGTGATGAACGGTGAATGGCGTAAACCAGGTGTATGGAATGTGGAAGATTTCAATCCAGATCCATTCATGGATGCACTAAATAAATGGGGTCTACCATGGCAAGAAAGCCATAACCCAGAATTATTAGACCTTGATTTAGATGCAAAGGAATTAAGCCGATGAAACCAATTGATTTTTCAAAAGTTCCATCCCCTTCTTATGTAGTGGATGAGCGATTATTAACAAAGAATCTTGAGCTTTTAAAATCAATTCAAGATCGAACAGGCTGCCGCATTTTATTAGCCCTTAAAGGCTTCTCTATGCATTCAACATTCCCGCTAGTAGGGGAATATTTAGCGGGCATTACATCTAGCTCACTGCATGAGGCACGTCTTGGCTATGAAAAAATGGGCAAAGAAGTTCACGTTTATGCACCTGCTTATATTGAGCATGAAATGGACGAGCTTCTAGGCTATGTGGACCACATCGTATTTAACTCATTTAACCAATGGGCTCAGTTCAAGGATAAAGTTAAATCTGCTGGTAAAACAATTGAATGTGGTATTCGTGTGAATCCTGAATACTCTGAAATTGAAACAGCTCTTTATGATCCTTGTTACACAAACTCTCGCCTTGGTACAACATTGGCTAACTTTGATAAATCACAGCTTGATGGTATCGATGGCTTACACTTCCATGCGATGTGTGAACAAAATTCTGATACATTAGAGCGTATTATTGAAGTAGTTGAGGAAAAATTTGGTGATGTTTTACACCAAATGAAATGGTTAAACTTCGGTGGCGGTCACCATATTACACGTGATGATTATGATGTAGAAAAACTTGTGAACATCATTAATTATATTCAAGAAAAGTATAACCTGCTTGTTTATCTTGAGCCAGGTGAAGCAGTAGCCCTTAATACAGGCTATTTAGTAGCAACGGTGCTAGATATTCAAGAAAATGGAATGGATCTTGCTATTTTAGATACATCAGCAACATGTCACATGCCTGATGTACTTGAAATGCCTTACCGTCCAATGATTATTGGTTCTGGACAAGCAAATGAATTAGCACACACGTATCGCTTAGGTGGACTAACATGTCTAGCTGGTGATGTGATTGGCGATTATTCGTTTGAACAGCCATTAAAACCAGGTGATCGTCTTGTATTCACAGATATGGCTCATTATTCAATGGTGAAAAACCATATGTTTAACGGTGTCAACTTACCATCTATCGTTTCTTATAATGATGAAGAAGGTATTAAAGTCATTCGTGAATTTAAATTCGAGGACTACAGTGGTCGACTGTCCTAATACCAATAGAAAAGCCCTTCCAGTTTAACACTGGAAGGACTTTTTTTATGGACGCATGGTCATCCAATTCTCCACATAATGAATGGCTACTCCATGAAAAGCATCGTTATTTGAAAAATGTCGCTGAACAAGTATAAGCTGTTCATTCATAAAGGCTTCTCCATTATCATAAAAAGTAATATTTTCCCCTTCCTCTGAAGCGCCTGTTTCTACACCAATTACAATTGATTTATTCACAGTGGAAGCATACGCGATTTCATGTTCTACAATAGAGATAATATCTTTTGCAGCATCACGATAGGCCATGATCGTCACACTATCCGTATGCTCAATGACCCAATCAGCTAATAACCCTTTTCCAAATTGGTTATTATACTGAACTTCATCAAACCAAAATGGCATATCTACTTCTAAAGTAAGTTGTAACTGACTTGCTTTCTCACTTGCTTTCATTATTAGTGTTTGATAGGATTCTATCGTTTGTGCTTGATGTAAGCTCCATCCACTATTTAAATAAGGTTCTACATCAAGATGAACCCCAGAAAATTGCTCAGATTCAGTTGAATTCTCATTATATGTATGTAACCAATTAAACAATTCGTCTTGGCTTCGACTACCCTCAGCTGAAACCCAGCTTGCAGCACCATCCAATGCATAAATGCGAATACCTCTGTGAGAAGCGTTACTAATAAAATGCTTATAGTCATTGCTCGCTATGCCTTGATCGATTTGCAGATAAACTTTATTGACATCGTTATGTTCTAAAAATAATAATATTTTTTCTTGGTCATCAATGATGAGGGATGTATCCCACAGCCAAGTAGCCTTTTCCTGTATAGACATTGCATCAACCTTTCCACTTGATAAAGCTAATGAACTAATCATGATGACGATTAGTGCGGTCCATACTTTTAATTGTCTCTTCATACGAACTAACTCCATTCTACTCGCCACGGCTCCTAGAACAGAACCTGGCAACCTGACAATCTTGCACTGAAATTATAGTGTTTAGACTCATGGCTTTGCGTCCCTCCCTTTCGGTGAAGTTTGCCTTTTTCAGTTTTTTCTTAATCATTATCATACGCGGTTAGTAATTGTTTGTCTGTAGGTATAATGCATAATTGTCACATGTATGATCAGGTAAAAACGACAAAATACAGGTTAAATTTACTATTCAAACATAAAAAAACGTAGAGTACTTAAGCCTCTACGTTTTCCTTTTCATTTTCAAGCATTTTGTGTAAATAATCGATAATTTCCCTAATTCCCTCTAATGAATTAACCAGTATTTTTGGATCAACATATGTTATCATTCGATTTTCAAGATTAGCTACCGCAGTAAAATAGCGTGTTTTACTATAATTGACTAGACCCAATTGCTGAAGTACTGATTCATCGAAATCAAGAATTTCACGTGCTTCTGTAACAAGTAATCCATAATTAACAACATCTGTATTCAACACAATGATACGAGCAGTTGCTGTATTCGATGAACGATTGTACAGTATGCGTTCAAAATCAAGAACAGGTACAAGCTCACCGCGAATTCTTGTAAAGCCTAGAAGATAGTTAGGTAAATGAGGAATAGGTGTTACTTGCTCTAATTTTTCAATTGAAATCGCTTGCTCCACAGGCACAGCATACTCCTCTGTCCCACAAGCAAAAACGACTGCTTTGACACTTTCCATAGGGTCACATCCTTATTCGACTGTTAGTTTTTCGCCGATTCTTTGACGATTTCTACTAGTAAATCTGCTAATTTTTCAAGTTCTTCTACTGGTATTTTTTCATTTGTTGTATGGATATCCTCGTATCCAACAGATAAATTAACTGTAGGAATACCAAAGCCTGCGATGACGTTTGCATCTGAGCCTCCACCAGAAATGCCTAGTGTCGGTGTACGATCAATATTGCGTGCAGCAGCCATAGCTACCTGAACTACTTTATCCGATTCCGTTACACGGAAGCCTGGATACATTAGCTTCACTTCTACCTCTGCACGTGCGCCTAAAGAAGCAGCTACTTGTTCAAACGTATCTTGCATATGCTTTGTTTGCGCATCCAATTTAGCTTTGTCTATAGAGCGTGCTTCTGCAAGGATTGTCACTTCGTCACAAACAATATTCGTCGCTTGTCCACCTTCAAAACGCCCAATATTCGCTGTTGTTTCTTCATCTAAACGACCTAGTTTCATTTGAGCAATGCATTTTGATGCGACTGTTATGGCAGAAATGCCCTTTTCAGGAGCAACCCCTGCATGTGCCGTTTTTCCAATAATCTTTGTGAAAATTTTCGCTTGGAATGGTGCTGCTGTCACGATACCACCAACTTTGCCATCGCTATCAACCGCAAATCCATATTTTGCTTTAATGTTAGCTGGATCTAACTCTTTAGCGCCAACAAGGCCACTTTCTTCACCAGCCGTAATAATAAATTCAATATCGCCATGTGCAATATTTTGCTCTTTCAAACGTTTGACCATCTCAAATAGAGCAGCTAGTCCTGCTTTATCATCGGCACCTAAAATCGTCGTACCATCTGATACGATATAGCCATCTTCACGTAAAGACGGTTTGATGCCTTTTCCTGGAACGACAGTATCCATATGAGAAGTGAAATAGATTGACTCTACATCCAATGTGCCTTTTAATGTGGCAATAATATTACCTGCCCCATGTCCATTACGCGTATGTGCATCGTCTTGAATCACTGAAAATCCAAGTGCAGTTAACTTATCTACAAGAATTGGTGCTATTAGTTGTTCATGTTTTGTTTCGGAATCAATTTGTACGAGCTCAAAAAACTCTTCTACTAAACGACTTGTCATGTTGTAAAACTCCCTTAGTTTACGTGTATTTCCACGTTATAGTATATGTATCATTTTAGCACAACGTCAGAAGAGTTGAAATCATTGAACAATACTACCAAAATAAAAAGTCTGAGAAAAATCTCAGACTTTCCCTAGTCATTGAAAATAAGCTCTTTTTCTTTTTCTAATGATTGTAGGTAGTTGACAGCTTTATTATGTTTATCCTGTAAGCGCCAAATCGTATTATGTACATCATCTTGAACACGCGAGACCTGTTCCCTTGCTGTCGAGATTTTAGAATGAACAGACCATGCTGAAAAAATATCATCAAAAAAGTAATCAGCAAACTTAACAAACCCATCTGTTTCAATATGCAGCGATTTCGTAGACATTTCATGAACATCTAATAATTCATTATGAAACCGTTGTAACGCAATTTGAGCACTATGTAAATAGTTTTCAGACTGATCGAGTGCATCATGCTTTAAGTGCGTAGCAATCAGCCCACCGCCAAAAAATGTATCCCATGTGGAATATCCATTGGCCGAATGTAATGAAGCTGCTGCTTGCCCTAGCCTTGTAAGAGCTACTTCTCCCGCTTCCTCCGCCTCTTTAATTTCTCTAATGAGCTGCTTTGTTAGCATTTCCTCATGTGCTAAATGCTCTAGCCTTTCTGCTTGGGCAGCATCATGAATCTGTAAATACTTCTTCTTTTTAAGGTAGACCTGTTGAAGTGATTGCTGTAGCGCATTTTCATCAATCTGGGCAAGCTGATTCATCACTTGCACGTTGTCCTCTGCTAAATCATTTTGCATTTTCTTTGCTTCATTCAGCTTTAATTCAAGTACTGCCGCCTTATCAATTTTTTCTGCCCTCAGTTCATCTTGTTGCCCTGTCCACGTACGAATCATATTCATAAACGAGAAACCATCCAATTTATCAAGTTTGGATCGAATTTGGTGGAGTGCTGCTGTATGAGTGTCTATTTCCTGTTGTGTATGTTTAATTTGCCCATCAATTAACTGATTTTGTTCGTTTAATCTAGATGCTTTTCTAAGTTGTGCATGAATCTTTTCTTGCTCTGTTTGTAATTGCTGCCATTCCATTCATCTCAACTCCTCATATCTATCAGTACGGATGACATACAAAAATGTTTCACTTTTTGGCAATGAAAAACCTAGCAACTTTTGAGCTGCTAGGCTTGTATGACTATTATAGAGGAATATTACCGTGCTTTTTCTCTGGACGTGTTTCATGTTTGTTTGACAGCATATCAAGTCCTTGAATCAGCTTGATACGTGTATCTCGTGGATCGATTACGTCGTCTACCATACCGCGAGATGCTGCAACATATGGGTTAGCAAATTTCTCTTTATATTCTTCGATTTTTGCTGCACGAGTTGCTTCTGGGTCATCTGATTTTGCAATTTCACGGGCAAAAATGATGTTAGCTGCGCCAGCAGCACCCATAACAGCAATTTCAGCATTTGGCCATGCAAATACAAGGTCAGCACCAATTGATTTAGAGTTTAAGGCAACGTAAGCGCCTCCATAAGCTTTTCGTAAAATCACTGTAATTTTTGGAACAGTCGCTTCTGAATAAGCATAAAGAATTTTCGCACCATGACGAATAATACCACCATGTTCTTGTTTAACACCTGGGAAGAAGCCAGAAACGTCTTCAAATGTGATGATTGGGATATTGTATGCATCACAAGTACGAATGAAACGAGCAGCTTTATCAGAAGAATCGATATCTAAGCCACCAGCAAGAACTTTTGGTTGGTTACAAACAAGTCCAACTGATTCGCCAGCAATACGTGCAAAACCGACTACTACGTTTTTAGCAAACTCTGCATGTACTTCCATGAACGAACCTTCATCCACTACTTGCTCAACAACTTTACGTACATCATATGGACGTGTTGTTTCGATTGGTACTGTATCTACGATTTCTGGACGGTAGTCATCCCCTTCAGGTCTAGTTTGACGAGGCGCCTTTTCTTTATTGTTTTGTGGTAAGTAGCTTAATAGTTTTTTAATTTCATCAATCGCTGCCTCTTCAGAAGGAGCACGGAAATGAGCATTCCCACTGACCGCATTATTTACTTTCGAACCACCTAAATCTTCAGCAGAAATTTTCTCTCCTGTTACCGTTTCGATTACTTTAGGTCCTGTAATGAACATTTGAGATGTCTTATCCACCATTAGAATAAAGTCAGTAATAGCTGGAGAATAAACAGCTCCACCAGCACAAGGTCCCATAATCACAGAGATTTGTGGAATCACACCAGAATAAATGGCATTTCGGTAGAAGATATGACCATAGCCATCTAATGAAAGAACACCCTCTTGAATACGTGCACCGCCTGAGTCATTGATGCCGATAAATGGTGTACCATTTTTAGCAGCTAGATCCATCACTGTTGCCATTTTTTTCGCATGCATTTCACCAAGCGCCCCACCAAACACTGTGAAATCTTGAGAGAATAAGTATACTGGACGTCCGTTAATTTTACCGAATCCAGTTACGACACCATCACCAGGTCCCTCCATTTTTTCCATGCCGAAGTCTACTGTACGATGTGTAATAAATGGGTTGATTTCGAAAAATGTACCTTCGTCTAGCAACAAGTCTATACGCTCACGAGCAGTAAGTTTCCCCTTCTCATGCTGCTTATCGATGCGATCATAGCCACCACCAAGTTCAATTACCGTTTTACGGTCATACAAGTCATTGATTTTGTCGAACATATCCATACTAATCACTTATCCCCTTTTCCACTTTTATCACATAATTCATATAACACCCCAAATGAGGATTTAGGATGCATAAACGCAACCTCTGCCCCTCCAGCACCTGGCCCTGGCTCTTCGGATAAGAGACGTACACCTTTTTCACGAAGCTCTGCCATTCGTTCACGAATTCCCGTCACACCAAACGCAACATGATGAATTCCTTCTCCACGTTTTTCAATAAAACCATGGATGGCACTTTTATCACTCATTGGTTCTAATAGCTCGATTTTCACGTTCCCTGCATCGATAAATGCCACACGAACCTGTTGAGATTCTACTTCTTCCACTTTCATCAACTTTAAGCCCAAAGTTTCTGTATAATATGTAATGCGTTCATCAAGATCGCGCACTGCAATCCCAATATGGTCTACTTTCTCCATGGTGACATCTCCTTCTGTTATGGTACATACTCTATTTTACAGACTTTTTTGTCAAAACTCTACTACTTGAGAAATTTTTCAGATTTGCTAAACTATTTATAAGAAAAGAAGGAGCGAACGAGCATATGAGTAATAAAAAATTTCAAAAAGTCGTTATTTATAGTATGATCGCAATTATGCTAATCTCATCTCTAGCATTCGGATTATCTATGATAATTTAAGGCAAAGCACGAGGCGTCCACACTACTGTGGGCGCTCTTTTTTAGCCTTTAACCCTTTAAATGACTGCTTTATTTCTAAATACCTGTCCATTTCCTCTATAAACTGATAGAGGGCTGCCTGAGCGATAAATTGCTCGTGGCTTTGTGGTAAAGGAAGCTGAGAAAAATCGCGCTTAACATGTTCGAGCTTTTCGCGATACTGACTAGCCGTATTCCCCGAATGAACATGCTCACCTAGGTCTTGTAAAAAATCTGCCACAATTTCAGCCTCTTGTACTATAACAGGTAATGTCGTCACTTTGGGTAGCACTCTTTCGATAATTTCTAGCTGCTGCTCTCGCATATCGAAATATACATAGTAATCATTTTTACGTCTTGTAAAATGGTTTTGAACATCTTTAAACGCTAATGATTTTGCCTCTTCTAGTGCTTTGATTGCATCGATAATTTCTTGGCCGTTCCACAACGTATCTCCTTGCCGTAAATAGCTGGCAATTTCTAAAAAAATCTTACTATATAGCTCCTCTATTTTGACTCTGTAGTAATTTAATTCCTTTTGAATGTCTGGCATATACATATTAATGGCAATCCCTGTTCCATAACCGATAGCCATCAACGCTAATTCATTATAAACAAGTGTTAATGAATAACCTTCAGCAGCGTAAATATGCATAATAATCACGACACTGGAGATAAATCCATCCGCAACCTTTAAAGATACAATAGTAGGAATAAAGAGTATAAGCATGCCTGCTAGTGTAAGTGGATGATAAGCAAATAACTCAAAGCTTACAAAGGCAAAAAGCATTGCTACAATACTTGCAACCAATCGTGTATAGGCTGCATAAATGGATTTCTTTTTTGTTGGCTGCACACATAATATGGTTAGAATACCAGCAGATGCATATGAGGCTAAATCAAAATACTGTGCAATGGCAATAGCGATGGCCGCACCAATTGCTGTTTTTAAAGTTCGATAGCCGATTGAAAACTTCTTCAGGCCGACTGCCTCCCATCCTTTAGTACTCTTCACTCATTCAGCTAATTATTTAGCCAATATTACAAAAATTTTAATAATAATGAAACTACCTATACATGAGGATCAGTAGGAAGCCTACATAGATAGCATGATCTATGAGGCTTTTCTACTTGATTGAAAATGATTTTTCTTATGCAAGAATAGACTTAAAGCTCGTCACAATATTCTTCAAAGTTTGCTTGTAAATTTGTCACAACTGACATTGGGTCATGCCCTTCAATTTCATAGCGTCCCACTTCTGCGACAACTTGTCCGTCTTTTAATAGAACGAATGATGGTGATGAAGGTAGATGATCCTCTCCAAAATGGTAACGCGCTGCTGCAGTTGCTTCTTTATCTTGCCCTGCAAACACTGTTACTAAATGGTCTGGACGTTTATCATAATGAACGCATTGTGCTGCTGCTGGACGAGCGATACCACCCGCACAACCACATACTGAGTTCACCATTACTAATGTTGTACCTGGACGAGCAAACGCCTCTTCTACAGCTTCTGGTGTTGTTAATTGTTCATAACCAGCTGCCTCAATTTCAGCACGTGCTGTTTTTAAAATTTCCTGCATAAATAAATCGTAATCCATATTCATATAGCGATAGCTCCTTTCAAGTTCGCGCCAACTTAGTTATATTTCAGATAGTAGGTTTTTGACGCTTATCCATCTCTTATCATAGCAGTTTGCAAGCAATTTGTGCACCTACTTGCTCAACACATTTCAGTTGAAATTACTACGATTTCAATAAGACTCGTTTACTTGTCTTCCTGCTCCTCGCTAAATAAACGATCCACACCTTGTGTAACTGTCAACTGTCCACTTAAAATTTGACGTTCAAGCTGTTGTACTTGTGCTTTACGTTGCGGGTTTCCATAAAAGAGATCTATTAAATGATCGGTAATCATCGATTGGAACCATTCTTTTGTTTGTTGCTGGCGTCGGGTAGCCCAATAGTGATTTGCTTCTACGATTTGCTTGAATTCCCCAATTGTTTCCCAAACCTTATCAAGTCCTCGATTTTCTAGTGAACTAACAGGCATGGCAGTTGACATCCAACCAGGTGTAGCAGGCTGTAAAAAGTGCAAAATTTGTTTGTACTCTGCAACCGTTTTTTTAGCTAGACGTACATTATCACCATCCGCCTTATGCACGACAATTGCATCTGCTAATTCCATAATGCCTTTTTTCATGCCCTGCAATTCATCCCCCGCTCCTGTTAAAACAAGAAGCAGGAAGAAGTCAACCATGCCACGGACATAGGTTTCACTTTGTCCAACACCCACTGTTTCAATTAAAATCACATCATAGCCTGCTGCCTCACAAACTAACATGGTTTCTCGTGTCTTTTTGTGAACACCCCCTAGGGTACCTGCCGATGGCGATGGACGCACAAATGCACTAGGCTTCTTAACGAGCTCTTCCATACGCGTTTTATCGCCAAGTATACTTCCTCCCGATAGAGAAGAACTTGGATCAATGGCAAGAACAGCAACTCGTTTCCCCATATCACAAAGCATAGTACCGAAAGCCTCTATGAATGAGCTTTTTCCTGCCCCAGGCACACCTGTTATGCCAATTCGGATACTATTGCCTGTATGTGGAAGAAGCTCCTGCAATAGTTCTTGTGCCTGTACTTTATGGGTAGCGTTTGAACTTTCAATGAGGGTAATGGCTTTTGATAAATGTGTGCGAGAGCCCGCACGTACTTGTTGTGCAAGCTCTCCTACATTTAGAGTGTCTGCCTTTTTCTTTCGGAACTTTTTGGGTGTACCATATTGCATCCCGTCGTGAGTCGCCTCTACTCCGTCCATGACAAATAGCGCACTTTCTTCCATTCCTTTATTTTTGTCCATTATTCAGACACTTCCTCATAGCCTAAACGTTTGTAGATTTCTTCAATAATTTTTTGTGCGGATACAGGAATCACTGTACCTGGTCCGAAAATGGCTACTGCACCAGCATTATAAAGGAAATCATAATCTTGTGCTGGTATAACACCACCCACAATAATGATAATATCTTCACGACCTAGTTTTTCAAGCTCAGCTATCAATTCAGGCACTAATGTTTTATGTCCTGCTGCTAGTGAAGACACACCAATAACATGAACATCATTTTCAACAGCCATTTGAGCAGCCTCAGCAGGCGTCATAAATAATGGAGAAATATCTACGTCAAAGCCTAAATCTGCATAACCAGTTGCGACAACCTTTGCACCACGGTCATGTCCATCTTGTCCCATTTTAGCAACTAAAATACGCGGACGACGACCTTCATTTTCAAGGAATTCTTCTGTCATTTGTTTCACTTCCGCAATTTGCTCCTCATCAGAGAAGTTTGCAGAGTAAACACCAGAGATCGAACGAATGACCGCTTTATGACGACCAGAAACTGCTTCAATTGCATCAGATATTTCACCTAAAGAAGCACGAGCGCGCGCTGCATCCACTGCTACCGCTAGCAGGTTTTCTTCTCCATCTTGAGCCGCCTTCGTTAAGCGAGCTAAATGTTTTTGAACTTCCGCTTCATCACGAGCTGCCTTCATCGCTTCTAAACGTTCAATTTGTTTTTGACGAACAATGGTATTATCGATATCTAAAATATCAATTGGCTCTTCTTTTGCTAAGCGATACTTATTCACGCCAACAATCGTTTCTGTTTTAGAATCAATTTTCGCTTGACGTTTTGCTGCTGCTTCCTCAACCTTCATTTTTGGAAGTCCCGTTTCAATCGCTTTAGCCATACCACCAAGCGCTTCTATCTCTTCGATTAACGCCCAAGCAGATTTCGTAATTTCTTCTGTTAATTTCTCTACGTAGTACGAACCACCCCAAGGATCAATGACTTTTGTCATCGCTGTTTCCTCTTGTAAAAATAACTGTGTATTACGCGCGATACGTGCTGAGAAATCTGTTGGAAGTGCAATCGCTTCATCTAATGCATTTGTATGAAGGGATTGCGTATGTCCCATCGAAGAGGCATTTGCTTCGATTAAAGTACGTGCAACATTGTTAAATGGATCTTGCTCAGTTAATGACCAGCCAGATGTTTGGGAATGCGTACGTAATGCTAATGTCTTCGGATTTTTAGGGTTAAACGTCGACATCATTTGTGCCCAAATACGACGTGCTGCACGCATTTTAGCAACTTCCATGTAATAGTTCATACCAATTGCCCAGAAGAACGATAGGCGTGGTGCAAATGCATCAATATCAATACCTGCTTTTAATCCTGTTCGTACATACTCCAAGCCATCTGCTAATGTATAGGCAAGCTCAATGTCATTTGTTGCGCCTGCTTCTTGAATATGGTAACCCGAAATTGAAATAGAGTTAAATTTTGGCATATACTTCGCTGTATATTCAAAAATATCTGCAATGATTTTCATTGACATAGCTGGTGGGTAAATATATGTATTACGCACCATGTATTCTTTTAAAATATCATTTTGAATGGTACCTGCTAATTGATCTGGCGTTACCCCTTGTTCTTCTGCTGCTACAATATAGAATGCAAGGACGGGTAATACGGCACCATTCATTGTCATTGAAACTGACATTTGGTCTAACGGGATTTGATCGAAAAGGATTTTCATATCCTCAACTGAGTCAATCGCAACCCCAGCTTTTCCTACATCCCCTGTTACACGTGGATGATCAGAGTCATAGCCTCGGTGTGTTGCTAAATCAAACGCGACAGAAAGACCTTTTTGTCCCATAGCCAAATTTCGTTTGTAAAAGGCATTGGATTCTTCAGCAGTTGAGAAACCTGCGTATTGGCGAACCGTCCATGGACGTGCTACATACATAGTAGGGTATGGCCCACGTGTGTTGGGTGCAATCCCTGCCACATCATTTAGATGTTTAGCCTCTTTAATATCTTCTTTTGTGTAAATATCTTTAATTTCAATTCCCTCATTTGTCATGAACTTGTCTTCAGACGCTTGAGGTGCTTCAGCTGTTAAAACCTTTTCTATTTCTACTGCATTAAAATTTGGCTTGCTCATCGTTGGACCTCCTTCATGCTCGCAAACACGGACTGTAATTTTTCAATGATGTTTTGTCCTGCGAAAATAAAGCCGTTTAAGCCATTTGCTAACCATGCTTCTTCTTCGTCTTTAAATTTGCCCGCTACATCTACAAGCACATTCGCTGGTTTTTCAGCTAAAATGGCTGATAAAAATGCTTTTGTATCATCATCACTGCCTGCAATCACTACATACTTAGCCTCTGTCGCTTTCAGCCAAGCTACTGCCTCTTCTACAGCTGTCACTGGCTCACTTTTTTCTGGTACAAGACCAACTGTGTTTAAGAAGCCCGCTACAAAATCTGCGCGTGGTTTGGAGCTTTTTAATGATCCTAATGCTAAAATACCTGTTTTTACATCTGCTGCTGTCATGTCTGCACGTAAATCCTCAAATGGAGCAGCGATACGCTTAATATCAGCAAATAATGGATTTGTATCCTGTTCAAGAATATCAGCTGGATTAGCATAAATATTCGTTCCAATTAATGATTGCTTACGTGTTTGGGCAGCTTTGATGCGTTTTTGATAGGATGCTTCCACTTCTTCTGCAAGCTTGCCAGAGGCAGTATATTCATCGATACCGCCAGCTGCCTGAATGTCTAAAAATAGTGCCCATGCTTCTTTCACAAAATCTGCTGTTAACGACTCGATAAAGTAAGAGCCCCCTGCTGGATCTTTTACTTTTAAGACATTTGTTTCTTCTCTTAAAATTAATGATACATTACGAGCGATACGAATGGATTGATCCGTAGGCTTTATTAACACGTCATGTGGATGAACCGTAAAGAGATCAGCACCACCGATTAAACCAGAAAGCGCTTCATTTGAAGAGCGTAATAAATTTACATACACATCTAATTTAGAAAAGCTTCTTAATGATGTTTCAGCCACAGTAGGGATTTTCACATGATCTGTTACGCCATAAGCGGATGAGAACGCTTTCCAAAGTACTTTAAAAGCACGTAGCTTTGCAATCTCCGTAAAGAATTGTGTATCAATGGCAAATGATACAAAGAATTTCTTCGAGAACGCTTCAAAGCTTTCTTCTTGTTCTGCAAATTTGGCTGCTAATGCAAGTGCATAGGCTAATTCTTGTACAGCGTTAGCACCTTCATTATGATAAACCGTTGTGTCTGCACTGACTGAGCGCACGTTCGGAAATGCAGTCAAAGCGATAGGGTCTTTTGAAATAATGTAACCTTTAATGGCTTCTTGTTGATCTACTGGAATGTTGTCGAATACTGCTAATAACGGGTCTTTTGAATTTTCAATAGTAATTTTAAACGAATATTCTGAGAAATATGATGCTAATTTGACCAATACTTCTTCTGTCCAAGCAAAGCTCACTCGGCTATCAATCGTAATAACTTCATTGCCTCGAGCTAGGCTATCCTCAAGCTGTGCAAAAAAAGCTTCGCTTGAATCAGCGTGAATTTGTTGTGCCACCTGAAATACTTGATCATTTTGTAGGGAACGAATTGTGGCAACTTGTAAATCAAGCTCTTCTCCAAGCTTAGCTACTAAACTTTCTTGCGTGTAAAGCGGCTGTAGTGTAACACCTTCATTTGTTTTTGTGAATAGTGACTCAAATGGTTTCCCTTTTAAAGCTTTGATTGCTGCATCTTGCCAGTCTGAATAGGCTGGTATTTCAAATTCAATATTTTTCATGTTGTTTGACATGCGGACGCTTAATCAGCTTCCCCCCTTAGTAGTTTCTATTTGTTATTCTACATGACAAATTGCGACTCGAAAAGCATAAAAAAAATCGGAAACCCTTATACAGCAGGTTTCCGACGAGTCATCAGTAGACTGACGTTGAAGATTTATTTGTATTTTCGAGTATTTCTTTTACTCTATTTAGGAATTTACCACAGACAAGTCCATCAAGCACACGATGATCTAATGATAAACATAAATTCACAATATCACGTGCAGCAAACATTCCACCTGGTAAAACAACAGGTTTTTTTACAATACTTTCCACTTGTAGAATCGCTGCTTGTGGGTAATTGATGATGCCCATTGATTGAACAGAGCCAAATGCACCTGTATTATTCACTGTAAATGTACCACCAGTAATGTCATCCATTGCTAATTTTCCTGTACGAACTTTGATAGCCAGTTCATTGATTTCTTTCGCAATTCCTTTAATGGATTTTTCATCTGCGTGTTTTATAACAGGTACAAATAATGCATCATCCGTTGCTACTGCAATCGAAATATTGATGTCATGTTTTTGAATGATTTTATCTTCCGCCCACATCGAATTCAGCATTGGGAATTCCTTTAAAGCTTGAGCAACCGCTTTTACAAAGAAGGCGAAATATGTAAGATTAAAGCCTTCTTTTTGCTTAAATTCATTCTTTAAGCTATCACGATAAGTCACTAAATCTGTTACATCCACTTCCATCATCATCCAAGCATGCGGCGCTTCATGTACACTTTTCACCATATTATTCGCAATGGCACGACGGATCTTCGTCACTGGAATTTCGATATCTCCTGGATGAATAGGTTGTACAGGTGTAGCTGCTTTTTCCACTTGTTGCTGTGGTGCTGAAGGTGCTGATGTCGTTTGAACGGTTGGAGCTGCTTGTGCTACATCATTTGCCGTTGGGATATTACCTGTTTCAATTAGCTTTAACAGGTCTTTTCGTGTAATACGACCACCCTCGCCAGTACCTGTTACAAGGTCTAAAGCTATATCATGCTCCTGTGCAAGTCGAAGAACAGCTGGTGAATAACGTACTTTACCCGTACGTGCCTCTTTTGGTGCAGATACTGGAGCTGCTACCTGCTGTGGTGCCTCCTGTTTCTTTTGAACACCTGCATTTAAAATAGCCGTACTTACCGTTGATTTTTTTTCAGGTGGTGGTGCTGGTAATTCACCTTCTCCCGCTATTTCAATCGAGCAAACGACTGCTCCAACTGGTAATGTCTGACCTTCTTGCGCAAGAAGCTCCGTGATAACCCCTTCAAATGATGACGGGATTTCAGCATTTACTTTATCTGTAACAACCTCTGCTAATGGATCATACTTTTTAACTGTATCTCCAGGCTTTACAAGCCATTTTTCAATTGTACCTTCTGTTACACTTTCGCCGAGCTGTGGCATTGTAATATTTTGAACCGACATCCTTTATTCCTCCCATCAATTAAGCCTAGGCGTCATTGTACCTGATGCAGCGCTAAAAACATTAAACGTAGACAGGCATTTAGACAGATTTTGACTTTCATATGTGCAAAGTCAAAATCTGTTGTTCCGTCTGAGGCTTTTATTTTTTCATTCAGCCTTGTTGTGATCTATTTATTAGAACGCAGCAAGTTCTCGCATAGCACGTTCCACTTTATCAGGATTAATCATAAAATATTTCTCCATCGTTGGTGCATATGGCATGGCTGGCACATCAGGTCCCGCTAGACGTTGAATTGGTGCATCAAGCTCAAATAAACAATGTTCTGCAATAATTGCAGCAACCTCACTCATGATACTACCTTCTTTATTATCCTCTGTGACAAGCAATACTTTACCTGTCTTACTTGCAGCCTCTATAATCGCTTCTTTATCCAGAGGGTAAACTGTACGCAAGTCAAGGATATGAGCGGAAATACCATCCGCAGCTAGGCGTTCTGCCGCTTGTAAAGCAAAGTGGACTGCTAAACCATAGGTAATGACTGTCACGTCATCTCCTTCACGTTTTACATCTGCTTTACCAATTGGCAATGTGTAATCATCTAGTGGTACTTCCCCTTTAATTAAACGATAGGCACGTTTATGTTCGAAAAATAATACCGGATCTTCATCACGAATAGCAGCTTTCAATAAACCTTTTGCATCATACGGTGTTGATGGAATGACAATTTTCAAACCAGGTGTACCAGCAAAAAGTGCTTCAACGGATTGTGAATGATAAAGTGCCCCGTGAATACCTCCGCCAAAAGGTGCGCGGATGACCATTGGACAAGTCCAGTCATTATTAGAACGGTAACGAATTTTGGCTGCCTCTGAGACGATTTGATTGACAGCTGGCATAATAAAATCAGCAAATTGCATTTCAGCAATCGGACGCATACCGTACATCGCAGCACCGATACCCACACCAGCTATTGCACTTTCTGCAAGCGGTGTATCAAGCACGCGGTATTCACCAAATTGATCGTATAGCCCAGTAGTGGCTTTGAATACACCACCTTTACGACCAACGTCCTCTCCTAAAATGAAAACTCGTTCGTCACGTTCCATCTCTTCTTTCATCGCTAATGTAATCGCATCAATATAAGACATTACTGCCATTACATGTCACCTCCGTCCACTGGTGCATAAACATATTTAAGTGCATGCTCTGGTTGTGCATATGGAGCCGCTTCAGCATAATCAGTTGCTTCATTTACTTCTGCCATAACACGCTCTTCGATTTCAGTACGTATCGCTTCAGTCATCACGCCAGTATCCATTAAATACTTTTCAAATAATACTATTGGATCCTTTGCTTTGCCTTCTGCAATATCTTCAGCCGTACGGTATTGACGGTCATCATCATCTGAAGAATGGGCTGTTAAACGATATGTCACTGTTTCGATTAAGCTTGGACCTTCCCCATTACGTGCACGATCTGCAGCCTCTTTCACCACTTTGTACACTTGTAAAGGATTTTTCCCATCCACGGTCACTCCTGGCATTCCATAGCCAATCCCACGATCAGATACTTTTGCACAGCCTAATTGACGCTCTACTGGCACAGAAATCGCATATTGATTGTTTTCTACCATAATAATGACTGGTAGCTTATGCACACCTGCAAAGTTCGCTCCTTCATGGAAGTCTCCTTGGTTGGATGAACCTTCACCAAGCGTAACGAAAGAAACAAAATCTTCATTTTTTAGACGTCCTGCAAGTGCAACGCCCACTGCGTGTGGAACTTGAGTCGTAACAGGAGATGAACCTGTTAAAATACGATTTTTCTTTTGACCAAAGTGGCCTGGCATTTGACGACCACCAGAGTTTGGATCTTCTGCTTTAGCAAACGCAGATAGCATCAGTTCTCTTGGTGTCATACCAAAATGTAAAACAACACCCATATCACGATAATAAGGTGCAATATAATCCTTACTTTTATCCAGTGCAAAGGCTGCTCCAACCTGTGCCGCCTCTTGACCTTGACAGGAAATTACAAACGGAATTTTACCAGAACGGTTTAACAACCACATACGCTCATCTAGTCTTCTGGCCATTAACATTGTTTCGAACATAGCAAGTACATCTTCATTTGACAAACCTAAATCTTCATGTTTGATTTGAACATCTTGCATACGAACACCCCTTTCGTATTATAGAGAAATAACTATCTTATCCTATATCCCCACATTTGGATATGTTAGTTATGAAATTCAGAAAATTAAAAATGGATAGCGCGATCATCCACTGCTAGAGCAGATTCCACTAACACCTCATTTAAGGATGGATGTGGATGAATTGCCTGACTAATTTCCCATGGTGTTGCATCTAACACTTTTGCTAAGGATGCTTCACCAATTAAATCTGTTACATGAGGCCCTACCATATGAATACCCAAAATATCATCTGTTTCTTCATCAGCAATAATTTTGACAAAGCCTTCTGTCTCTCCATTTACCAATGCTTTACCAATGGCCTTAAACGGGAATTTACCAATCTTTAATGAAAATCCTTGTTCTTTAGCAGCACTTTCTGTTAATCCAATGCTAGCAACCTCTGGATAGGAATAAACACATTTCGGTACTTTTAGTGCATCCAATGTCTCGGTTTTCCCTGTTGCTATATGCTCAATAGCTGAAAGCCCTTCATGAGAAGCAACATGCGCTAATTGTAAGCCACCAATCACATCTCCTATGGCATACATATGAGACTCTTTCGTTTGATAGGAACCATTCACTTTAATAAAGCCATTTTCCACTTCAATCTCTGTATTTTCTAGACCAATACCTTGCGTATTCGCCTCACGTCCTACACAAAGTAATAGTTTATCAGCCTCAAAAACTTCTTCTTTTTCATTCACTTGCGCAGAAATGAAAACGTTATCATTTTCAATTTTGAATGTATTTGTATCTAAGCGAGCATTCGTAACAATACGAACGCCTCGTTTCTCAAGTTGTTTCGTCACTTCTTTAACGATGTCCGCATCTTCAGCTGGTAAAATGGATGGACCATATTCTACTACTGTTACATATACACCAAAATCGCATAGCATAGATGCCCACTCAATTCCAATAACACCACCACCAACGATTAGGAGTGACTTTGGTAAACTTTCTAACTGTAATGCGTGGTCTGAATTCAGCACATATTGCCCATCTATCGTTAACCCTGCCATACCACGAGGCTTTGAGCCCGTTGCAATGACAACATTCGTAGGCACAAGCATTTCATTTTCATCGCCATTGGACATTTCTACAGATATTGTACCAGGCATAGGTGAGAAAATAGATGGACCCAAAATTCGCCCTGTACCATGATAAACATCTATTTTGCCTTTTTTCATCAGTGTATTCACACCCTGGCTTAATTGCTCAACGATTGCTTGTTTCCTAGCTTGAACTTTGTCAAATTGTAATGTTACACCTTCAATATCGACACCATATTCGCTAGCTGTTTTATTAGCCATACGATATACTTCGGCACTTCGGAGTAACGCTTTACTTGGAATACAGCCTTTATGCAAGCATGTACCTCCTAAACGCTCACGCTCTACAATGGCTGTTTTTAAGCCTAGCTGAGCAGCTCGGATGGCTGCAACATATCCACCTGTACCTCCACCTAAAATGACAACATCATAATTTTGAGCCATGTTTATTCCCCCTATTGAGAAAAGTGCTAAAGGATTCTATTAAACAATAACCAAGTGATTTTTTTAACAGTCAGTGCTTTAGAAAAACTTTAGCTTTACTTCATTAAAGCCCTAATTTCTTTGTTGAAAATAGAAGAAGTCGACAATGCGACTTCTCTTCATGTATCAACTGTCTAAATTAGCGACCGTGTAAAATATTTTTTTCATTTTTTAAAAATTGGCTGCGCGATTTTGCTACGCGAGCGATACGTTCCTCAGCTAAGCGGTTCGCTGCCACATATGTTGGAATGCCATCTCGTTTTGAAATAGCAAAGATTTTTTCAATACTATCATAAATGCCATCAACGCGTTTCATTGCACGTTCACGATTATAGCCATATAATTCATCCGCAACATTAATAACGCCACCAGCATTGATTACATAATCTGGTGCATAGACGATACCTAATTCATGTAGGTAGTCACCATGACGTGAATCTTTTAATTGGTTATTTGCAGATCCAGCAATCACTTTCGCTTTTAATTGCGGAATTGTTTCATCATTTAAAATTGCCCCTAATGCACAAGGTGAGAAGATATCTACTTCTTGCGCATAGATTTCATCTGGTGCCACTGCAATCGCGTCGAAGTCATTAACAACTCGATCAATAGCTGCCTGATTGATATCTGTTACAACAAGTTTTGCCCCTTCATTATGTAAATACTCGCAAAGCTTGTAGGCTACATTTCCTAGACCCTGTACAGAAACTTTTAATCCTTCTAGTGAGTCTGAACCGAATGCTTCTTTTGCAGCTGCCTTCATACCACGGTAAACACCATAAGCTGTTACTGGAGATGGGTTACCTGAAGAACCGAATGCAGGAGAAATTCCTGTTACATAATTTGTTTCTTCATGGATTAAATCCATATCTGATACCGTTGTACCTACATCTTCAGCTGTAATATAGCGGCCATTTAATCCTTGAATGAAACGACCTAACGCACGGAACATCTCTTCGTTTTTATCTTTAAATGGGTCACCAATAATGACCGTTTTTCCACCGCCAAGGTTTAAACCAGCTGCAGCATTTTTGTAAGTCATTCCTCGTGCTAAACGTAATGCATCTTCAATTGCATTTTCTTCCGACGCATACGTCCACATACGTGCTCCACCTAGTGCTGGTCCAAGTGTTGTATCATGGATAGCGATAACCGCTTTTAACCCTGATGCTTCATCTTGGCAAAATACCAATTGTTCGTAATCATACTTTTCCATATACTTGAAGATTTCCATGAAACTCGCCCCTTTGCTTTGGAAAGTGCATCCCCAAATGCCCATCCAATCAAGTTTTATCTAACAATCTAATCTTCATAGCGTCCTCACTCAGCAAATTCTGAGCTCCTATTCGGTAGTAGGTGTTTAGACCCTAATACTTAAAGAAGAAATTGTTTAGTAATGGATAATATTGCTCCACTTATTTTTACAATACTGACAAATTCACAATTTCGCAACTATTATTACATATTCTTATTTAAGTAAGAATTTTCTAAACATTCAGTTACAATTGCTACTTTCTGTCCTGTCACGTTTTTAGCTAAAAATATTATATTGGTTTATACCCTTCCTTGACATTCCCCCATCCACAGGTAAAATTAATCATAGGAATAAGGAGGGGTATACATGGCCCGTTTAGCTGCATTTATTGTAATGCTTATTCCAGGTCTTATGGCTGCAGGTGGCATTAAATTTATGCGTGATACATTATTTGGTAAGCTTATTTCACCATTCCCATTTTTATGGCTGCAATTTGTAGTTGGTGTCATTTTCTTCGTCATAGGCTTTGGTTTTTTCGCTGGATTTTTACTGCATCGCGATCGAAAAAACGGAAAAGTAGCACCACGCTTCCAAAAAAAATAAAAAAAGCTATCCAAATAAGTCATGCAAGACTTACTGGATAGCTCTTTTTATATCCGCTGCTGAGATGTGATAACTTTATCAGGATAATCCGTAATCCAACCAATAACAGAAGGGTGCGGATTAGTTAAAAATGGTTCCGTGCCATCAATAGCATAAAAACGACATGCTTTTTCACTTGTAACACAGGCCTCCAAATATCTTGGTTTGTAGTACCTTTTATGCATATGCACACTATCAGCCGCTTTATAATCAGCTAGAAGATCCCATTTTATTTTTTTCGTAGCAATAAGGGCCGTTTCAAATTCAGGTCTATGCTTTTTTACGATCTCTAAAAGCTCATAGTGAAAGGATGAAAAATGACTACCTTTTGGCAGAGCCAAGCCTCCAAGAAAATGAATTAGCCCACTCTTATTGTCCAATATCGTTGATTTTAATTCAATATTCAACGGCATCTGCTGTATATTTGCCCATGCTAAAACTGCCTCAAACGCTGGCATTTTATAGGACGAAAATAGACGTCTCCAAGGCTTGCCAAGTTTAAAGCGCAGAAGCTCCTCCATCGTACAATCGCTCACCAATTTATTGGTGCCTACTAACCTCGATAATTGTGGATCATGATACACTACAGGTAATCCATCTTTTGAGAATTGAATATCTAGTTCAATCCCATCAGCACCTAGCTCTAATGCCTTTTCAAAAGCTTGAAAGGTATTCTCTAATGCATAAGCAGAAGCACCTCGATGTGCAAAAACAGGGATAAAAGCTGCCTTAGACATTTAACTCACCAAATTCTAGTAGGAATTTACCATTCGTCATTTTGCTTAATAAAGATGATTTTCTACCAATTTGAATATAAGTTCCAGGGTGCGCCTCTTTTGTCACAATAATCTCTTCTTTCCCTACATGACGCATTTCATCCATTAATAGTTTTATTTCACGATCTAATGTAATCGCTTCAGCCTTTAATTTAGTTAAGGCTTGTTTTGTTACCTCAAATGACGCTGATTGTTCTTTGGACATTTGATTGAGAAAAGGTAATAAATTTTTCATGCTATTCTCGTGTGCTGAAATCTCTGTTTGCAATTGTTTTAGCTGTGCTGCTTTTTCCTGCATCACGGTGTTATTTTCCTGCTTATTAATACTTTCTATTATTAAATCTGTTCGACGCTCTAATCGGTTTCCTGAAATGGCCGTAACAATCGTATTTTTAGCTACTGCACGTCCCCCAATAATTTTACCTTTTCGTTCATCCACATATATTGAATGAGCAGAAAGTTGTGAACCTAGTGCGTAAAAACCAATATGAATACTATTAGCTGCAAATAAATTTGCTTCATTTACATGTTTAACAAATATATTGCCACCTGCTTCTACCACTGTTGAACCAAGACCAAAGATGCCCCCACGAATATATACATCACCCTCAATGGATTTAATAAGCTTGGCACCGCTTACACCCTCAGCCCCTTCAATGGAAATATCGCCAGTCGCAATAACTGTATAGCCATTTGTTACTGTACCTTTAATACTAAGTGAACCATTAAATTCAAGGTTACCTGTTTCTACTCCTACATCACCATTTATAGGAAGGTGCCTGTTTACACCAATCATGCCTTTGACATCATCTAAAACGCCAGCAATTTTCGAGCGAATGACGATTTTTCCGTCTTCTTCCACTTCATAGGCAGATTTTGTATCATATTTAATAGGATAATCTCGTCCAGGTACAGCAGCAACTTCTTGACCTAGCACATTTTTCCCTGGTTTACCTAATGTAGCAGGAATTTTTTCACCTAGCCAAGAGCCTTCTGAAATTTCCGAAATAAAATTCATATCATAGTAATCCGCTTTACCGTCTTCACGAATGACTGGCTTTCTCTCGGGTTTAGGTAAGTATGTAATTTGTGCATCTATTCCTGCTATTGGTTGCTCACCTTGAGCAATTAAGAATGCTTTTCCTGGTTCAGCCTTCAATATATCAAAATCTAATATGCCATGTATAATTCCATTTTCATTGAGTGTTTCTCGGATTTGTTGTGTTAATTTTTCTTTATTATTTTGAATATAATCATGCGTTTCATATATAAAAACAGAGGCTGACATCTTATCACGTGCCACTTCTGCTTCAATGTTCGGAAGCCAGCGTCCAATTTCAACAGGATTGGTATTCTGGGTTGATAACACATTTTTTAAAATTGAAAAATTAGATAATTTCAGTCGTGGATGACTACGTAGGATACTATCAAATTCTTTTAATGGGAAACCTGCGCTAAAAGTAAGCATAAATACCTTGCCATTTTCCTCAGAAATTTCGAAGTTTTCATTTCGAACTAGAATCAAGCTACCTCCTCCTTCCCTCTATATGTAAGTATATACAATCCACTTACATTTGTTTAGAGACCATTGTCACTACCGAGAAAGAAAATAGTACCACTTAATCATTAAAATATAAGACAATATTTTATTTACCCTAAAAGATTATAGATATTTAGTACTAATAAATTGTTTGTTTTTGAGTTTTTTTATTAAAATTACCGATAAATTCAAAGTAATTCCATCAGGCTATTTTGAATATATCATCTTCCAAGTACAGGTATCCACGGGTGCTTCCCACTAAACTATAGGTCTAAATAGGTCTTTTTAACTAACAATGTATTGATATTCCTTTCAATTCGGAAAGTAGAACCTAGTAGTATCAATTGCTGTCGATTCATATATTGCATACTTATTTTACCATCGAATGCTAAACGCACCTCAAATAGCTCTTCTGTTATCTGTGTGATTTCGAGCGAATTCATTCCCTCTAATTGAAAATTTATACTTTTTATTGTAATCACCTACTATAAGTTTGTAGAAAGGTCTCAAATGATTTTACTCTTCATCTTTAGAATATGACGTTAAATCCACTATACATGTATATATCGCGTATTTTTAGCTGATTTGACGTTCTTTTAACGATTTCAATGTTAAAGGTCAGCCACAGAAATTTCCACATTATTTGTTCAAGTAACAAAAAAAGCGCCCCCTTAAACTATAGATTTAAAAAGGCGCTGTTCTATGCGAAGTATAATTGCTGTATATGTTAATGATTTATATATCGGTACTAGCTAGCCATCATATCAATACGAATTTTGTCAGCGATCATGGCGATGAATTCGCTATTTGTTGAGAGTAAAAACGGTAATTTAATGTCTAAAACAGTTATACCACGTAAGTTTACCGTATATTCTACCGGTAGCCTTCGCAGTTTTTCTCGACTTGTATTTACCGATAATATTACAATAGGAAATTGAGGAAGTAAACATATATTTCATTTTTTTAATAAACGATTAATGTCATCTAAGATTCTACGTCTTTCTAAGAATTCTATTAATGCACGTATACCTTGGTTTTTGCTATTTTTCTTTCTCGTAACTTTCACCATTATAAAATAGGCTTCCGCATCTAATTCCGTAAAATAGTTGTTCCCTTCACTATCGGTTGCATAATCCTCTATAAATTCCCTTATATCTACTAAATGTTCCTGCGTCGTTCTAACATTATGCTGAACTAAAGACGATATAATTTTGACATTCATAAAATCTCCTTTTCCAACACCAGTGCTTTAATATTATCGCGATGTAAAAAACTATACATGACCGGTAAATATTAAGCAACCCTAAATATCGTCCAAACCCTTGATACGACTGCGTTAGAAGTGCGTCATCTTATTTAAAACATCACATTATTCTATTTGCGTTGATTTTGCGTTAAAAGCATCTTTATATAGGAAGAAACTCGAATTCAAATTTTACCTTGAGGATTTAAAAATACTATGTAGAGGTAGCAATCGGCAGAAAGGCGGATTATAGCGAATAGGCTTTGGGGGCAAAAAAGAACGACCAACAAACGAACTGAATCGCTGTTGATCGCGTTATTAAAAGAATGAAACGTTTTTAATACTTTGTTTAATTCGCTCGTCAGTCATTCCGATGTAACGAAGCGTTGTCTTTTGCGAACTATGATTAAAGATTTCCATTAGCGTTGCTATGTCGTTGGTAGCGTTGTAATAAGTATATCCAAACGTCTTACGCATTGTATGTGACCCAACGGAATGATTGCCGATTTTATCGCCAGCATCAGTAATAATGCGATAAGCTTGCGTCGTGCTGATATGTGCGTCGCCTTTACGTGACGGGAATAAGTACGTTGTTCCTGGCGGCAAAGTATCGATATAGTCCGCAATATCGACCATCAGTTGATCGAGGTGGACAGTGCGCTCCTTCTTCGTCTTGCCTTCTCGAATCTTAAACGATGACTTCCCTTTTACTTGTTCGACCTTAAGCGCAACTAAATCTCCGCATCGTAAGCCGGTAGATATGCCGAGCTTGAACAGTAGCTGATTGCGTAGACCAAATTCCTTCGACATACCTAAAGCTTCTAACATCTCACGTATTTCTTCTTTCGATTTTAACGGCTGCACATCGATTAACATGCCTTTTTTCTCGTTATGATTAGCCATAATTACGCCCCTTTTTAATGTATCCTTTTTATCGTTATATCTAAAATAGCATACATTCGTTAGATGCGCAATTATCAAACGTCTATATATCAACGTTTTATATGTATCCTTTTCATAAAAAGCATACATTCGATAGGTTCCCGACTGCCTTTCTCATGCATAACGTTATAATGCGTCGAAACTGCGTCATATTGAACCGTGGAGATTTCAGACACCTACGCGCGTCAGCCCTGTGTGCCCGATGATTTCGTGATTATTCGTGATATTGCAGACATAAAAAAAGACGGACACACCCGAAGGCATGCCCGTTAATATTGCGTCATTTATTTATACTGTACCACGTAGTCGCTCAATTTCCGCCTTAATCGCATCAACGTCATATACTTGCGTCTCTTGCGAACTCTGTACAATTTCTCGTTTCTCCGTCAACTTACCGATTAACTTGTAGTACAACTCTAGCGCCTTAATCGAAGCGTTACCGTTGTTGGAAATACCATGTACTAAGCGCATAAGCTGCGCATCTGCTGCGGCTCTAGCGCTGTCTAACTTTGTATCGCTGACTGCTGCTAAATAGTGCACGAAGTCGGCATTTTGGCGCCAATGATAAAGTGTACTCGTATCAATTCCGAGTTCTTCTGCAATTTCTGCGTAAGTTTTTTTCTCTCCTTTTGGCGCATATTCTTTTTCTAGTAGTAATTCCGCAGCTCTTAATTGATTCGTCGTTAGTTTCGCCTTTAATCCGTCTAGTGTTAGTTTAGCCATTGTTTATATTCCTCCATTTTTTGCGTTAAATATGCGTCATAATCACCATCGTAATCGAGACGCTCCATTTCATCTTCATGTGGACGATATGTTTCTTTTGCGATTGATAGAATCGAAGCAGCACTCGCAATAGTGGATCCTGTTCCGCCTTGAATCGCTTGCTTTAAGTGGTACGCAGTCATGACGCATGTACATCCTAGTAATACGTCGTTACAATTTCCTGCTACCTCAAATGCGTCTATCCACTCGCGCAGTTTAGGTGTCTCGTCTACGTTAAAATAGCGTCCTGTCTTAGCAAGAATGCCAGCGTAACCTAAAAGAAATTGATTCGCTTCACTTGCATATCGTTTATATACCTCGTACGCAAAGTAATCGCTAGTAGGCGGAAAAGGTACGTATTCATCACCTAGTAGCGCATCAAGTGCTGCAAGTTCTTCCGTCAATTGTGCGTCAGTTCTATAAACCATCTAATCCCTACTTTCCGTTTTATTAGAAAAGGCATGCACCACTATAAAACCGATGCCCGCCCGTTTGTTAATCGCATTATCTGCCAACTTGAAACTTATGTTCCTCGATTAATTTCGCTAACCTATAAGCAATATCTTGAATGTCAGATTCCTTACGAACTTCCATCTTCGCAATGTTAATTGCAGGCATACTAGAGCCTCCACCAGCTTGGCCGTTACGATATGCCTCGGCATCCTGGCGATTAAGCACTGCCTCACCCTTGTGTAAAACGGCTCTGTATCCATCATACCTAACGTTGTCTAAACCGTGATAGTGCGAGCCATCCGGTTTACTGTTCCCACCGCCCGGTATTAGCTTCTTCGCCCAACTAACGGCCCCTGACCCGATTTTACCGATCCAATCCGGAACTTTAACCTTCCCTAAAATACTTGCGAACTCTTTTAAATGTCCAGCAGCCGTACTTATCCAGCTACCTACTGTTTTAAACACTGGCGTCAACGCTTTTACCACTTCCGTTGCCATTCCGAAGGCTTGAGTAAACGCTCCAGCCAGGAATGCTACGAATGGTCCAACGATTGTATCCCATCCCAAACGTAATACCTGGAATACTACGCCAAGCACCGCACCAAACAACTTGAGAATTGGTCCAGTTACTCCCCAGAACATCTGAAACGCTGCTGTAATGAACTGAATCGCTGGAGCAAGTACGTTATTCCACGCTAGAACCGCAATATCAGCGATAATCTTTAAATTCGTCCATAATCCGTTTAAGATTGGCTTCACAATGCCCCATAATGATTGAAGTACCGGCACTACAACGTTGTATATCGAGGTAAATACTGATGAAAACTGTTCCTTCAACGTTGCTACTCGCGTCATAATCGCGTTGATTTGATCCGATGAAAACAAAGCCTTTAGCACGCCTTTTACTCCACCAGCCTTGAATAAATCGAATAATGTACGTACTTTCGTTTTAATTCCTTCCACTACCGAGTTAATCTGATTCGCTATATCTGGAGGAAATAGCGCACTAATTAAGCCACCTGTACCACCTGTCTTGAATGCGGACATTAGCGTTTTAACCTCGCCAACTATACCGTCAATGATTCCTCTAAATGTCTCGCTATTGTCGTAAAGAGCCTTAAATCCAACGGCTGCAGCTGATATTCCCATTGCTATTAGCGCTATTGGATTCGAAAGAGCCGCAATTGTACCTACGACCGCGAGAGCACCAACAAACGTTGCGAAAGCACCTGCAGCGTAAGCGATTGGTTTATGAAACTTCACGAATAAATCGTAAAGCGCTATAGCTTTGTCGGTTACTTTGCCGAGCATACTACCCAATTTATTGCTGATAGAAGTCGTATCAAGGCCATCAAACATCTTATTTAGTCGCCTTAGAAAGTCCGCTAGTTTCGTATTGCTTTCCATTCCTATGTTTTTAAAGAACGTCTGTGACTTTTCCTCAAGTTGTGACCACAATCCTTTTGTCGTATTTCCCATCTTATTAACCATTTCATCTGTAACGCCCATTTTGGTTAATAATTTATCCAAACCGGCCATCTTAGCAGACATGCCGTCCATTTTAGTGATTTTTTGCAATTCCTTTTTATCTAGTCCGACTGCCTCGTACATTGAAACGTAGTCACCTTGCATAAGCTCTTTTGTTGAGAAAGCCGCCTGTTGAGTGTCTACGCCAGAAAGTGCTTGTATACGTTCAACTAGTCCCCAAACTTGTTTTAACTCATCAAGGTTCTTACTGATTCCTATGAATGCTTTTGAGTTTGTCATCATATCCGTACTGTTCAATACCGGACTATCAATTGCCGCCTTCTCAATCATTTGAAGGTACTTTTTCGCTTGCTTATCATCGCCAAACATCCCACTAATAGCCATCGCATTTTGCTCGTAGTTTGCTGCAGCTCCAATAGTCAAATTTAGCAATTTAGCAGCGCCGTTCGCTCCTACGTATGCGCCTGCTAGCCCTATTAATGCGGATTGCATACCACGTAAGGAAGCACTAAGTCCGTCAGCACCTACGCGCAATGAAGTGACTCGAGTTGCAAATCCACCCATACGATTTGATGCCGAAGAAACTGCACCGCCAAGACGGTTGGTTGCCGTTTGCGCTCTCGACATACTTTCGCCAGTTGTTCTGCTTGCACGATTCATTCGGTCCATCATCTGCGTGATACGGCGTAGACGCGAGGTACCTTGATCGCGAACTCGGAATACTGCGGTTAGATTTACGGCCATAAACTAATCACATCCTTTGCGGTGTGCAAGTCTTTTTAAACGACCTAACTCTTTGGCAACTTCATTTCCATTCCTACGCGTTAGTTTTGCGTCTGATTGCTTTCCGCTAGAACAATATCTAATCGCCGCATTCACCGTCATAATTACTAACCTTTTTAAATTTTTGTGTACCTCTAGTTGAGTCGCTTTTACTTCGGTCTCAATCACTTTTAGCTTCGGCAACATCGACTCACGCTTATTAGAATCTGCGTCTAATAAAGCGCCTGCTAAAAGAGTGGCATTTGTTAAAATATCTATTTCTCTATCTGTGTTATTCATTTTCCTTATCCTCCTTGCCTTTCTATGAATAGAAAAAGCCCTCAACCGTACTGACGGTCAAAGGCTTTAAAATCATAAACTTGCAACTTTTCTTATTTTTAATTTACATGTAGTAGCAATTAAATCTAATGCTACACTACTAGTTTGATATGCATTTACAGATACTTGCTGTCCTGTTTGATATTCTATTGTGTTTGTCAATGCAATAAACGTATTTCCGTTTTGGACTGCATTTGTACTTGTTTGGAAAGATCCTTTTAAACCAACTTGTCTATGTCCAGACCCATTGGAAGCGTAACCCAAAATAACCGACAATTCATAGAGGCCATCTTCATTCACAAAAATATTGCCATTTTCTAGCCTGCAATAATCTGCACCATTAAAATTTTCAATAGTTGTCCATGAGACATTGGTTGTGATCATACTAGCCACGCTTTGGTTTAGCGTTTTTTCAAATACCACATATTGTTTACCTTCGTTCAAGTGCTCAGTAAGTTGATTTCCAACTTGCGTAATCGCCCCATCCGTTGCTTCTGCTAAAGCATTCATATCGCGAGGCACATCGGCCGTCATATTACCTGTAATAAGTGGTAGGTTAAAATTCGGTGTTGTCATCGTATTATTTCCCCTCTCTTTTTTAAAAATAAAAAAGCACAACGTTAGTTAAAAAACGTCATGCCTTGCATTAATATTGCGTTATTCAGTTTGCTGTGTTTCATGCTCTTGTTGTGCAGCTCGCTTAATGTTTGCGTATAAAACACGCGATCTTAACGAACCAATTTCACTTGCGACTCGTAATGCGATTGCTACGTCCTGTTGTTGGATTGTACCGTCTTTCAATTTTTGCCTTAATCCAGATTCTAAAACTTGGTAATTAGTACCCTTACCCTTCGCTTGTTGTGCCATCAATGCTTCTACTTGATCGTTATATTTGCTCATAATTATTTCGCTCCTTTAGTCTTCGTTGGTACTTCTGCGATATATTCAAAATCGTTCGGCTTATGCCCGTATGTGAATCGACTAACCTGGCTGATTACTTCATGCACTCCATTTGTAACTCCCAGACTTCCCATAACTTTCGCTGTACTTGTCGGGTGATCTATTACCGGACTCTCACTCGTCTTACCTTGACTACGATTTGCTCTAGTTATTTCAGCTATTTCTTCACGTAAATATCCGTAAGCCTCATCACCATCGCGGTGATCAATAATACAGCTAATTAGCAAATCCCTCGCCATTTTTAATTTTGCATCAACAATCGGTTCATACTCCGACCTAACTTTTGGTACAAACACATCTACGTATTCCTTGACTACGTCTACAGAAGAAATCTTACCTTCTGGCATAGCCGCATGTGCTAAACGAGCATCACGCTCCCGTCGTGCTACAACCTCTTTTTGTAGTGTGATGTCATCATCAATTTTAGCGAGTTGCGCAGTTGCATCTGTGCCATGTTTAACGCTCTCCGTAAATGTGTGCTCATACTGAGTCTGCAACTCACTTAAACGTGCACGAGCACTTTCCAAGTCCGCTTGATATTGCTGGTGTTTAGCTGCTCGTTCAGCGCCTTCTTCTCTGTAATCTTGCAACAGTTTAAATTCATGCGTCTTAATTGTCATCTAGTTTTATCCCCTTTGTTTTTAGCATTTGAATAATTTTTTCTAGCTTGTTGATGCACCACAACCGCCACATCGGAATAACAGGCGTTGGCTGTTCGTCTTGCTTGTCCAACTCGAATAATTCGACTAACATTTCCTCGTTACGAGTAATCTGCTCGCGCGTTCCTTCGACTTCTTTGCGATAAATCACAGGGCAATGAGCGCTTATTAAATCTCGGTACAACTCTTGGCTATCCGTCTGCAGCTCGCTAATTTCAAACGCATATAAATCGTCTAGCAAGTCGATAACATCGTCATAAGGCTTTGAGATTTCACCAATTAAATTGGATATGCCTCGTTCATCCGTTTGGTAAATTAACAGTGAAATGAACGGAACATCTCGCAAATTGACGATTGAAAGTAATGCGAAACGCATTAGCTTTAACTCCTTTCCATTTGACCGTATAGGGTAATAGATTTAGGCATTTCTTTCGATACTAGCCTTTAAAAATATGTCCTCGACTTATTTATTAGGAAGGCTCATAATCGCCGTTTTCGAGCCGTTTTAGTACATTTTTAAGACCGCGGTGTAAATTGTTAGGAATCTTGAATTGCACCGCCTGCAACTTTCCCTTACGATTTGTGTAAGTAGCCATGACTTTATAGCCTTTACGTTGTTTCAAGCGCCGAATAGCATTGTTATGCCCTGCACCTACGTATAAAATAAAAAAGCCCGGTATGCGCCAGGCTTCGAAATCTCGGTTATTAGACAGTGGAATGCACCGCCTTTTGTTTCGCTTCATTACGTCGGACCTCTGAGGCCTCGTCTCGTAGGTGTCCTATCATCTGCTCGACTTCTGTGTCAGTCAGTTTTCGACCAATAAGACTTTCGATAAAACGTTGGACGAACGGACGTAATAGCTCGGGCTTGAATCGCTCGGGGTATTTATCAAACGCTTCTATCGCAAAAAGTCCGTTCTTTTTATCATTGCAGTTTTTACATGCCGGAAGAACATTCACAGGAATATTTGCTCCTCCATACGCCTTGCCGTCTTTCAATGGGAATACATGATCGCAGGTTGCTATTACACCATTGTCTTTGAGTGATACACCGCAATATACACAGTCTTGCTCAAACAACTCTGCTATATATTCCCAAGGTACGAGTGGTAATTTATCACCAGCTCTTTTTGCATAAGCATTAGCTCTTACTCGATATTTTTCTCCGTTGGCACGACGATGTTCACTGCGACAGCTTCTGCAGATATTTTGGTATCCCTTTTTATCTTTGGCATCTCTACGGAAAAGCTCAATTGCTTTGGTCTCATTACAGATACGACAAGTAAGCTCTTTACACATGGCGCTCACCTACTTCCATTGCAAGCGCAAGTCTTGTTTCGATGTAAGCTAGTTTTGCGATTAATTGAAGGTATTCTAATGTCATTTCATATCTACTCCTTTTCATTTCAAGTGTTTATATTTACGCTACGCACTCGATTGTGACATCGAGATTTTGTCGCGCAATTACCATTTTCAAGTGGTTCAGTAAAGCTGCGTTCGGATTCTGCTGAGTTGCATTGTATTCGTCTGCAAGTGGCTTACTGTTCGTTTCAACACGTAAAGCTACGTCCTTAAAAGGTTGCAGTACACGAATGAGCGTCTTAAATGCTGGATAAACTGCATTGCTCTGTGTAAAAGTTTCGGCATAAATGCTTCCGTCTGCCATTTCGATTTGTACGTCATATTCTGCGACGTCAATTTGTGTAATAGTCTGCTTTAGTTTCATTTCTAAACCCCTCCAAATTGATTAAATTGTGTTCTTACCGCCTGCAACTGCTCACCATTTCCGCCAAATAGTACGCGTGGGTTTACGGTGATCCCTTTGTGTCGACGATCATTTGTGTTTTCGAAGAATCCAAACACTACTTTTCCATCAATTTTCACGCGGTTCATTGTCGTTTTCAGCTTTGCAGCATTTGCATACCCTAGTAACTCTGCTAAACTTTCAATATTCATCGGTTGTAATCGCTCTGAATCCGTTTCATCCGGATTGTGGCAAACGATATTTGTCTCGAAATTTAAAAACGGCAATACCGAGTAGACTAGCGCAAGCTGTCCGACCGTTCTGCCGTTTGATAAATCGTATAAATCACGTACTGTTTTCTTAAACATTCGTGTATGTTGCAAATCCGCTGTGTGCGATTGAATTGACTTAATGTTTCCTCTGAAAAAGACGGTAGGATTCATAAACAACGCTCCTTCCGACTCTGAAATGATACCTTCCTGGCAATAACGACTGAATAGTTCGCGAGCACGTTTGCGACTAAGGCCAGTCAATTTTTCAAAACCTTCATGACTGATTACCTTACCGTTATCGTATTGCAATCGCCCTGTATTCCATGCGATGTATGTTCCCAGGTACATTAATCGAGCGATGTCAGCGTTATTTAGTGACGGGAAACGTTCAATTATTGTTCGCGACTGCTGAAAGAAGGCGAAAACAAATCCACCGTTTTCTTCTTCGTGAGAGCCTAGCGCCTGGATTGATTCAATAGAACGAAATTTTGATTCGGTCATTTTTGGAACCAAGTCATGAGTGAAGAGATCGCCTAAGTATTCTCCAGTTTCTAAGCTGTAAGGCTTGCCATCTTTTACAACGTAGTTCTGTTTTTGTGCGATAGCCTTACGTCGTGTCGTTGGGTTTAATTGTACTAATTGTTTGCCTGCTGATAATGCTGTCATGTCATATCTTCTCCTTTTCTGATTCCGTTTTATTTTTGTATTGCGTCTGCTAACGATTGGATTTCCGTTGTTGCTGCCGTGACCTGGCGACTTGCTTCAAGTAAAGCTATTCCGGCTCGTACTGCTACTGATTGCGACAGAGTACGCTCGCCACGTTCGATAAAGCCGAGCATAACCGGCGTGATTCCGATACGTTTAGCGAGTTGTCCTTGTGTGATGCCGAATGTTTCGCGGTAGTATTTGATTTGATTTGCGGTTAAAGCCATTCTGATTACCTCCTTGTTAGTAATTTAATAACTACAAATAAAGCCAATTAAAAAAGCCGTCCGGTTTGGACGACTGGAAAATACTTCTTCAATATATAAGGTACAAACTAAGGCTGAATACAAGCCTTCATATAGCATAGATAACTAAATGGGTGTTTTGGTAGTGTTTACTTCCTCACCTATATAGCCAACTGTCGCCCGAAAATACAACCTAGTGTACGTAAGTTTTTACTTCCTCTACATAAGGTAAGGCGCAAAACATGGTAGTTGTGTGCAGCCTCCCTATAAAATCGTTCAATAGTCCCTATAATGTATAGCCAACAACTATGATGTTTTGCCACGAAAACTTCCCTTCATAATATATAGATAACTAAAGGGGTAAAATACGGGGTTTTACTCACAAAAAACGCAAACTTTTTTATCATCAGTTCACATTTTAGACACATTTAACGAATTCTCTTTTATTTCCTCATTATATAAGCCAACTAATGCCCGTAAATGTGACGTTTTATTTCTTCATATACTAGACCGTTAAAAGTCGTTTTTTACACACTTAGTAAGAAATTTTTTTACTTGTTTTATCCTTCTCGGCACATGATATTAATACGCTATTTTGTGACTCTTTTTTTAATACGAGATAACATTTTTCTTAAATTTTCATAAGTTATATCTATTTTTTCAGCAGCATAATTGCGTGTGATTACTACACTACCGGACCTAGTACAACTATAGTTAGTAAAATCACCTAGGGTTTTATCCTGTTCTATTACTTCATACAGCTTGTCTATGGCTACACGTTGCGATTTAGTAAGTTTATGAACATTGCTCTCCGTAAGTTGCGGTAAAATCGCTCTGTATGTATCCTCTGGGAATTTTAACGTAACATGCATCGGCTTTAGTGTGTCGTACCTATCTTTGCGATAAATCCGCCTTTTGCCGTTTCGTGCCAATTCTAACTCACCGAATCTAGTAGAGAACGCAGTATTCACATATTTAACAATCTCACGCTCTGTTCGTGAAGCATCTACGTATTTTAATGCTCGCTCTAACGCTTCGAGTGTATTTACTTCTACCTTGCGCTCCATCTCCACTAATTTATCGGATTGCTCCAATATGATAGCCTCGTACTTTCTAAAATACTGGATAAACGTGGCGTAATCACTACCAAAAACCTCCGAATCGATACGTGGTAGCAGTTCGCGCAAGTTTTCGATTAGTTCCGGCGTCAGTCTATAGTAATACTGCCATTCGTCCTGCTGAATGATTTCGCCTTTGAAATCAATTCCATAATCAATCGCTAATACGGATAGTATTCGGCTAAATTCTTTTGTCATGAGATTTTGGCGCTCGCCTCGATATTTAGACAAAGCAAAGTCATTTAGAACCCGAATATGGTATGAAATATAATACTCATGACGTGGCAACTTAATTGTTACTTTCAACTTATCTCCAATCTGTATATGCTGGCGTGTTGGATCGTTCATAAAATCGAATGTAGTTCCGTACAAAATCTCATCAATTATTAATCTATCGCCATTATTTTGGTAGTTTCTAATTCGTTCTTTGAAATCAGCTGTCATATCATATCTGCTCCTTTTCTTCTCCTTAAAAATTACCTGCCTTTTACGTCCCGAAATCGACGAATTACCTGCCTTTTACGTCCCGGTTACTTTTGTTACAAAAATACAATATATAGTGTTTTATGTATTGAATTAGCTACAAAATACGTATATATTGTATAGGTCTCCATATCAACAGGACATCTTGTCTATCTTATCAGTAGTATCACGTAAGGATAACGCCCAATATCAACAGTAACGATAAAGGTTCCTTTTGGTTGGAACAACCATTTAAAACCTTTGCGTCCTCATTTTGCAAAGAACGCAAAATAAGTCCGCGTCTATCTATTACATCGATATTATTACAATCGCTAGATATCATCAATAATGTAATGAGACGGAGGCTTTGGCCGACGTAGAGGATTTGCGTCAGCAAAGACTCGCAATATCTTTTATCTTCTTAAACGATAGTTCTCGTTAGATATAGTTCTTCTTACTGTAAATACATATGGTGTCGGTAGTTACGGTGTCGATAACCGTTTACATGGAGCGATAGCGACATAGAGGATTTATGCGTTAGCATAAAGACTCGTTAATTATTTAAAAGATAGTAGTTTAGTTAAAAAGAAAGTAGTATAGTTCGTGTATCCGGTTTGACACCCCTAAGGTGTATACCATCTGACACCCCTTATCTTCAATTCCGCCTTAAACTCCTCGATTTCTCTGCGTGACATGTCTAGTAAAGTCTTTTCCGTACCGTCGGGCATTTCTCGGGGCTTTACTAATTCGTCGTCGTCGAATGGTGCTAATAACGATAATATTGTCAGTCCGACGTTCTGTATCCCCGGGGATACACTTCCGAACCTCTCTGCTACTTTTATAAACCGTGTAGCGTGGTTACGAGTAATCCCTAAATCACCCTCGCACCAAGTGTTCCATCCGCCTTAACTTCACGCAATTCCCGTACAGTCATTTCGTCTACCGTCTTTGTTTCTCCGCTGGATAGCGTATGCGTCTGTTCACGTTGCTCAGGCGGTAACGTTGCGATTTGGTACAAAACATTTACGCCTACGTTTCGGAAAGACGTCTTTCCGAGTTCTTCGTACACTTTTATAAACTGGTTTGCGTATTGCCTAGACATATCTAATTCTTCGCTACACCACCGCTCCCAATCTCGATAACCTTCAAATCCGTAATCTTGCGGATTGTCCCGCACTCCTTTAAGTCGGTAGCCAATTTCGAAAATAGCTTCGCCTGCTACACGCTGATATGCGTTAATCTCGGCTGTGATTACGTTTATATCGGTAGACAGCGTTTGTATTTCGTTTCCCATTCTGTTAATTCTCCTTTCGTTTTAGGCGTTCCCTTCTTGGCGTTCTTCTTCTGTTGTAGGCGGCGCTTCGTCTCGTTTCATTTGCGTGTGCGCTTTGCCGATTGAATAAGATCCGTCGAATACTTTCTCGTACAAGTCGGGACGCTTTTTCTTGACTGCTAATAAGTATTCTATGTTTGTTTTTCCGACACCTGACATCTGCGCTATTGTTACTGCTGTTTTACCAGTCTTAACGTAGCCCACTTCTGGGCTAGGTTCTAATCCACCACTTCCTCCTTCTGACATACGTACCTTCGCTTTCTGCTTTTCTTCTTCGTAATAAAGATTAATTACGATACAAGCACGTTGCCCCTTCGTTAAAGTATCTCGGTGTTTTTAACGTCTTTTTAGCCGTTCTATTTCTCGAATGATGATTTATATTACTACGATGCTAGCACGTCTAAATCGAAGGGTTTAGCAAGGTAAAACAAAGGCTAGAAACGTCTGCAACCGCCTCTAGCCTCAACTGGAACTGCGCACATTCCAAGTAAAATTCAATTCTATCTATAATAAAGTCGCCTGTATGTTTTGCTTGGTTAAACCGCTAAATACTGTTCTGCAATACTGATGAGTGTCTGTGAGCATCGCCAACTGCTCTGATGTATGTAGCGCAATAGAATCCGTCTAGAGCGCACCGTTGCCTTCACTCAGCGTTGAATCGTCTCCAATTTCCAACCGTCGTGGCGAGTAAGACGTGCCTTTACGTCTGCAACTTAAAAATCTTTAAGCTAAAACCTTAGGTGCTTGTGCAAGGATTGCTAGCAACTCGATAGGTTCTGCGGTATCCAATTCGGAGAAGATTGAGCGTGCTTCATCATCCCACTTGAATAAAATCTCATTATCACCGATGTATAGAATCGCATCATCTTCATATCCTGGTTGCTTAAATACTTCTAAATATACACCGTCAATAATCTGAGTTCTTTCAACTACGTAACTGTAGCTAGGTTCAACTTCGAAAATTTGTATTTGAGTAAACATTAGATAACCTCCTGATAATTTTTATTTCGGTACGCTTATGAGTACCACTTCTGTTATCATTATATGGTACGCTTTTGCGTAACGTCAAGTATATTTTAGGAGGAATTTTAAATGGCTAAGCAAGTAGTTGTTAAGATTGATTATATAATTGAAAAGTATGAGGTCGGCTCTTTGAGAAAGTTAGCGGAGAAATGCGATATAAGACACGCAGCACTTAGCGAAATGAAAACTGGAAAGAGAAAAAACATCAACTTTGGACATATCGAGAGAATCGCTGAAACATTTGGAATTGATGATATAACGGAGATAATCGATTTTGTAGAAGTAGACGAAGAAAAAGCGCTAGCCGATTAATTGGCTGCGCTTTATTAAATTTATCTAATTTTCTTTTACTTCATTCATAATTTTGTAAAATTTTTGATTAGAAAATTCCATAATCTTATAAATTTCTTTTTGTGATCGTTCTATTAAATCCATATGCTGCCTAATCATTCTTCGTGGTGACTCTAGACGCCAACCACCTTCTTCAAGACCTACTTCACGAATAGGCGCACCCTTTGATTGCAAACTATAAATTACCTTTCTGACTTCTTCTTGAGTGCTAGGAAATACACAATTAGTTAAGCTACTTGCTGTTGCAAAACCAACCTTAAAATAATCTTCTAGCTCCAACAGTATGCTTAACTCATTTTCAGTTAGTTTCAAGAATACCACACCTTTTTCTACACATTATATCATTATTTAGGTTTTATGACCGGTATCGTTTTTTCTAATACAGCTAGTACCCTCTTATCTCTCGATTTCTTCTTTCTTGGCACCGTAGGCAATCCATACCTTTCGCTTTGTTTCCTTACTCCATCGGCTATTTTCTGCATTTGTTCTTCTGTTGGCATTATTAAACACACTCCTTTTTATTAAAAATATGTAAAGCGTGCTGCATTCTATGCTCCAATAACCAAAAACACCGATATCTATTGTATATTGACGCTTGACAGAATCAACCGATTTTTCAACAGAATGGCTGATGAAATTAGGAAATCGGAGAAAGTTGTTACCTTATATCTAAAACTCAAAAAGAGTAATAGACATAAAGTAACTACGCGATCATTCAACGTCATGGAGATTTATTGAGGTTGCTCGTCGCCTTGTTTCGCAGCAGACTTTCGTCTGTCACACTCTTACACAATTATCGTCCTGCGTATGCGGTTGTCGTGAAGCTTGTCCGCATGAGTGCGATTACCCTGCCGTAACAGCCGATAATCCACCGCACCTTTTCAATTGGCAGATGCGCGCCTTCATCACAACCGCAAACAAGGAAACGGCTTGACCTGTGATATAGTCGTTTTTGTGCATCGGTACGACAAACCTTTCCAGTGTCTTTAACGTCTGTTATTGGGCAACCAAGACGGAACGAACCTATTTTTGACAATAGGAAAGCAGACCTTTGCATTTTACGTTTTTTCGAGGTAAAATGAAGGCATATCATCGCTCATATTAAGTTGTGAGTGAACACTTATGCTGGCTGGCATATTAGTGTTAATCGTATTAAGAGTCGTTAGTGCTGCGAACACTAGCGGCTTTTTTCTGTTTAAATATCCAAATTTTCAAGTGGACTATGCTGTCGATACTTCTTCATCACTTCCTTATCAGCGAAATCAAGATAGATTTGCGATGTGACCTCAACGCTGGCATGTCCCAGTAATCGAGATAACGTTGCTAAATCACCACCGTTTATTAAATACCTCTTAGCGAAATTATTTCGAAGTAAGTGCGGTGTTATTTGAAGGCCAACGTCTCGACTCCGAAGTCTAAACGAACGCTCCACGCCTTCTATACGATGTTTTGTACCTCGATTTGTCGGGAATAAGTAATTACTATCTGTATATCTATCTTTAAATGCAATCCAAGATTTTAAGTGATTACGAGTTTTCTGCGAGAAATAAACAAATCGCTGTTTTCCCGATTTAGTCTTCCTTAATAAAATTGCGTTACTGCGTAAATCAATATCTGATGGCACCACTTCTAAAATTTCGCCAATCCTAGCACCGCTATCAAAGATTAATCGAGCTATTACCCAATCACGGTATTGATCGAATTTAGTAACGTCGAAAGAACGGAAAAACTGTTTTAATTCATTATCTTCGAGCATAACTTTGATTTTTCGCTCGGGTTTAACATTCTTTAAATCCTTTAACGGATTGCTGCGAATAAGTTGCTCTGAATATAAATGCGAATAAAATGCTTTTATGTTACGTACATAATTCGCTATTGTCGTTTTACTCACCGGTTTACCAAAATCGACCCGTCGTTCTGGGTAGTTTACAGGCGATTCTACCGCACTTACTGTAAACTTACCTCTATCTTCGATTGAACGAATATAAGCTTGAATATGCTCTACCTTGACGCTTTTAACGTCATCTATTTCGAAGTTATCCAATAGGTACCTTGCGAATAATCTAAGTGTCTGTTCATACGATTTTAATGTTTTAGGTGACAGACCTTTCGCTGAACAATCGAGCATGTAGCGATCAATTTCTACTAAAAACGGATTTAAAGCCATAAAAAATACGCCCCCTTAATCAGTCGTAAAAAACTGTTTAAGAAGACGTTATAATTAACGTAATATAACTGTTTTATATAATAAGTTTACCGCATATTCTCCGCTAGCCTGTCGTCCACAAACGCAGTCATACCAACGTCTAGCTAGCCATCATATCAATACGAATTTTGTCAGCGATCATGGCGATGAATTCGCTATTTGTTGGTTTGGATTTCAAGTGATGGACTGTATAGCCAAACATTGACGAAATGGATTCATAATTGCCACGATTCCAGGCTACCTCAATGGCGTGACGAATCGCACGTTCCACGCGGGATGGTGTCGTATTAAATTTTTTAGCGATTTCTGGATATAAAATTTTTGTCACAGATCCTAATAATTCAATATCCTCAAAAACCATTTGAATGGCTTCACGCAAATAGGAGTAGCCCTTAATATGTGCAGGTACACCGATTTCTTTGATGATGGCTGTAATCGTACTGTCTAATTGATGCTGATTTAATTTTTGAGGTACTGTCGGTTGTAATACGCTTGTCTTTTTCGGAAGTGTCGCCTTCTGTCCAGCACAATGTAAAATCTTTTGTACCAATTGGTCGAATTCAAAGGGCTTTAGCATGAAATAAGAAGCTCCTAAATCCACCGCCTGTTTCATGACATCCTCTTGGCCAAAAGCCGTTAGCATAATGACTTGAATTGATGACATTTTCTCATTTTGATACATGGACTCTAATACAGCTAAACCGTCAAGATGAGGCATTATTATATCTAGAAGTAAAATATCTGGTGTAAATTCCTCAAGCATTTGTAGACATACTTTTCCATTTGAAGCAGTTGCAATAATTTCTATTTCGGCATGTCCTTGAAAATACTGCTCCATTGTTTTTAATAACTCACGATTATCATCTGCAATCGCTACTTTTACCTTTGTCATTTCAATTCCTCCTTCTGGACTTGCTTTGAACACCTCAAAGCGATAACCTAAACCCCTAAATGCCGTTTTTGGCACACTGTGGAATTTTCGACATTTTTGTTTTAAAAACCTTTTCTATTTCCAAAAATGAGTATGTAGTCCGATACTTTCTTTTAATATCGACAAGTTACGCTAAATGACGCGACTTGTCGAATGCTCTTATAACTTATTTTAGATAAATTTAGTAGATAAAACTACAGTTTTTTTAAATATCATGCTTTCTTCAGGAAATTATCGGAAATACATGTTGGATTCGATGAAATAAGGGTAAAAAATCCGTGTAGTTTCCCGCGGCTTTTGTCCTGCCTGGGGAAAATTAAACGGATTTTTACCTTTCATACCTTTTTATGAAGACCTTCTTAACATTTCCGCTACTGTTAGCGCTGCACCTTTTTTCGGCTCCTCCACAAACATATGTGTCACAGCACCGACAAAACGACCGTCTTGGATAATAGGACTGCCACTCATTCCCTGCAAAATGCCACCTGTTTTTTCAATGAGCTTCTCGTCAGATACTATAAATTCAAGGCGTTCATTTTCCACTTTGGTAATTTCTATTGAAAAGGTTTCCACCTTACTGCCTTCAATGGCTGTATAGATTTCAGCTTTCCCCGTTTTTATATCTTTTTCATGCATAATTTCTATCGCTTTGGGTAATCTTTGTTGATAACCGTCTTCCCAGCGGCCAAAAATACCATAAATAGTATTTTTATCTATACTACCTAGACGTTCTTGATGCTTTTCAATGGAGGAAATTTTATAGCCAGGTTGGCCTGGTGTGCTTTTTCGGATTTGCTGAATAGAAGCTAAAAAAATGGAGCCAGCTCTAAAAACAGGGGCTTCTTGTAGGGTTGAATCGACAATTTGATGACCTAATGCACCGTAATTTTTTGTCTCTGGATCAATATAAGTCAGTGTTCCTACTCCATCTGTTTCATCTTTTAAAAAGGAAATGACATGCTCTGCTTCTTGGTTTTGTAATTCCAATGTAATTTGTTGGCCTTCACTATTGATCGTCCATGTCTGTTGGCCATCTTTTGCCACAGCCTGCTTGGCATCAGCAAGAGATTTTACTGGTATATCGTTTATTTTTTCAATAACAGCGCCTCCTTTCATCCACTGATTGGAAGCTAACAGTACATCGTGTGCGACAAATACATGGGACAATTGAAGTTGAATTCCAATTGCTTCGCCCATTGGTATAAGCTTTTTGGCGGCTAAAGCTTGTATAGGCAACACTAATAAAAAGATGAGCATAGGCAAAATGACTAATTGACGCCAATGACGATTCATACGACACCTCCTTTTCATTTTTGTCTTTTTACTATGTGTTGTTGTGACGTTCTTATAAGCGGTAAATATTTGCGCAAAATGAAAAAAGCCAGAAACAGCTGAAACTGTTTCTGGAATAATGGTTATCGCATTTGTTTTTTTCGTTCATCTGCCATTTTTAAAAGCTCCGTGGCATGCTGTAGTGTCAACGCTGTAATTTCCGTTCCAGACATCATACGGCTAACTTCCTCTATTCGAGCATCTTGATCAATTTCTGATAAGGAAGTAAACGTTCGATCATGCTCGACTTCTTTTTTAATGAAGTAATGATGATCAGCCATCGCTGCAACTTGAGGTAAATGTGAAATACATAAAACTTGAGAATTAACAGAAATCGCGGCAATTTTCTCTGCAATCGCCTGCGCAACACGACCACTGACACCTGTATCCACCTCATCAAAGATAATGGAAGTAATTCCATTGGAAGAAGAGAAAATGGTTTTCAACGCTAGCATCATTCGTGATAATTCTCCACCTGATGCAATTTTCGGTAAAGACTTTGGTGGTTCCCCAACGTTTGTGGAAATGTAGAAGATAATTTGATCTTTCCCATTGGCATCAAAATAGGGTAATTCATCGAAATTGACAATAAATTTTGCTTTTTCCATATGTAATTCACGTAGCTCTGCCATAATTGCTTCACTCAATTGTTGAGCTGCAGCTTTACGTACAGTTGAAAGTTCACTAGCCAGCTCATTGAGTACAGCTTCCATCTCTAACACACGTCGTTCTTTCACCTGCAAAATCTCATCACGATTCAACAGCTCATTTAACTCGTTTTTAATTTTTTCATAATAAGCCAAGATCTCTTCCACTGTCGTACCATATTTGCGTTTTAAAGTTTGCAACAACGCTAAACGCTGCTCAACCTCATTTAAACGTGCAGGGTCAAATTCCAATTCATCTAACACATTTTTGACCTGATAGGCTGCATCCTGTAATGCATAAAACGCAGTTGTCACTGCCTCAGATGATTCTTTGAATTGCTCATCAACCGTTGCAGCATCTTCTAAAGCACCCATTGCTGTTCCGATCCAATCAAGCCCTTTCGTTTCGCCCTGAATGGCTTCATAGGCTGCACTAGAACGTTCAAAAATTTTATTAAAATTCATCAGACGACGGCGTTCGTCTAGAAGCTCGTCTTCCTCACCTAACTTTAAATTAGCTTCGTCCAACTCTTTAATTTGAAATTGATACAAATCGATACGTTGTGCCATCAACTGCTCATCAATGGATATAGAAGCTAAGTCTTTTTTGAGCAAACGGTATTCATCATATTGGGCGCGATAGTTTTTTTGAATCGGCGACAGCTCTTCTTCTGCAAACTGATCAAGCAAATTGATGTGCTGCTTTTCATCCATTAGCTCTTGATTTTCATGTTGGCCATGAATATCTATGAGACTTGCCCCAATGTCTCTTAGTACCGACAAAGGCACGAGCTTACCATTCACTCGGCAAATACTTTTACCGGTATCATTCAAATCACGACGTAAAATAATTGTATCTTCTTCTATTTCAATGCCTGCTTCTTCTAACTTTTTCAGAACAGGATGAACTGAACTCGAAATTTGAAATAAGCCACCCAATTCTGCTTTTCTTGCGCCATGACGAATAAATTCAGTGTTGCCTCGTCCTCCTGCAAGTAAATGCACCGCATCAATGATAATAGATTTTCCGGCACCTGTTTCCCCAGTGAGAACTGTTAAGCCTTCTAAAAAGCTGACAGTCAAATCCTCAATGATGGCAAAGTTTCGAATACTAAGCTCTCTTAACACAAATTGTCACCTCTAAATCAAATTAACCATTTTTTATAGCATGTCTAATAAACGATTTTTTGTATTTTCACGCTCATTTTCATTTCGACAAATAATTAAAATGGTATCATCTCCAGAAATTGTACCTAAAATTTCGGGCCAATCTAAATGGTCAAGTAGGGAAGCAATGGCATTCGCATTCCCAGGAAGAGCTTTCATGACTAAAAAATGTGATGCCCCATCAATACTTACAAAAGCATCCGCTAATGCACGATGTAATTTTTGGACTGGATTGAAACGTTGATCTGCGGGTAGGCTATATTTATAACGCCCATCCTGTAATGGTACTTTTACTAAATGAAGCTCTTTAATATCTCGTGATACAGTAGCTTGTGTCACATTATAGCCTGCTTCTTTTAAAAAATCGACTAAATCATCTTGTGTTTCAATTTCATGATTGGCGATAATATCCCGAATCCGTATATGTCGTTGTCCCTTATTCAACGAAATCACCTCTTATAAATAATTGTATATGTGTATAATCACACTACCATTTTCAACAAAAAAGCACAAGAAAAAACACGGCTCTATAAGCGAGCACGTGTTATTTTAATGAATTATGCGCTTCTTCAACGAGTGCATTAAAAGCTGTATATGCAGGTAGCACTTCTTGTCCAATAGGATTCACTAAATGGAATAAAAATTCAATATTTCCTTCTCCACCTGTGATTGGAGAGAATGAAGCATCTTTTACTACAAAACCAACCTCAGTTGCCATTGCAGCCGTTTTTTCCAAAACTTCTAAATGTACTTTTTTATCACGAACAATTCCTTTTTTACCTACTTTATCTTTCCCAGCTTCAAACTGAGGTTTCACCAATGCCATAACATCCCCGCCTGGCAGCAATAATGTTTTTAATACTGGTAAAATCAGTGATAACGAAATAAAGCTAACATCGATTGTTGCAAAATCAGGTAAACCTTCTGATAAATCAGCTGCCGTTGTGTAGCGAAAATTCGTTTTCTCCATTACTGTCACTCGTTCATCAGAGCGAATTTTCCATGCTAATTGGTTCGAACCAACATCTAGTGCATAGCAATGTCTTGCACCATGTTGTAAGGCACAATCTGTAAAGCCACCTGTAGAGGAGCCAATGTCAAGCATTAGCTTCCCTTCTACAGACATATCAAAAATTTGTAGCGCCTTTTCTAATTTAAGGCCTCCACGACTCACATATTTTAAATCTGAGCCCTTTACTTGTAGCGGTGCATCGACGGCAATTTTCTCGCCTGCCTTATCAATTCGTATTTCATTTGAAAAGACAAGGCCTGCCATAATGGACCGTTTTGCTTTTTCTCTTGTTTCACATAGTCCACGCTCTACAAGTAAAATATCTACACGTTCTTTTGGTTGTTTTGTCATTATTTATTCAAACCCACTTGCTGTTTTTGTTGAAGTAATACATGCATACGTGCAACCGTATCTTCTGCTGTCATATGAATTTCTGCGAGTAGCTGATCTACGTTACCATGCTCAATATATTGATCTGGAATGCCCATTCGATCAACTAGTGCATTTAAATAGCCGTGGTCATGAGCAAACTCTAATACACCACTACCAAATCCACCTTGTAGAACAGCTTCTTCAATTGTTAAAATCGGTTTTTGACTAGATAATATACGGTGTAGCATATCCTCATCCATCGGTTTGATAAAGCGTGCATTGACCACTTCAATATCGATTCCTTGTTGCGCAAGCATTTCAGCAGCAGCCATTGCCATTGGAATCGTTGTTCCAAATGTCAAAATAGATGCATCTTTCCCCTCACGTAAAACTTCCCAGCTACCAATTGGTAAAGCTATAAGCTCATCATCTAATGGCACACCAATTCCATTACCACGTGGATAACGAAGTGCAATAGGACCACCATCATAATCAATTGCTGTTTTTACCATATGTTGCCCTTCATTCTCATCCTTTGGCATCATAATTGTCATGTTTGGAATATGACGAAGGAAAGCAATATCAAATACACCTTGATGTGTTTCCCCATCTGCTCCCACTAAACCAGCCCGATCAATACCAATAAAGACATTTAAATTCGGGCGAGCAATATCATGCAATACTTGGTCATATGCACGTTGCAGGAACGTAGAATAAATCGCTAAAAATGGCTTCATCTTTTGCGTAGCTAATCCTGCAGCCATCGTTGCCGCATGCTGCTCCGCAATCCCTACATCAAAGAAACGATTTGGGAAGTCCTTTTGAATACCTTGTAGCTTTGAACCTACAGGCATGGCAGGTGTAATCGTTACCACTCGCTCATTTTCATGAGCAATTTTACGAACCGTCTCAGCAATTAAACTACTCCAAGCTGGTCCAGTAGTCTCAGACTTCACAAAGGCACCATTTTCAATTTTATAAGGACCTGTTCCATGCCAATTTCCGATTGTATCATCCTCGGCTGGTTTATAGCCCTTTCCTTTTTTCGTAATAACATGAACAAGGACTGGCCCTTTTACTTTTTTCGCATGTGATAATGTCATTTCAAGCGCTTCAAAATCATGTCCATCAATTGGACCAAGATATTTAAAACCTAGCTCCTCAAAAAACACACCAGATACTACTAAATATTTTAAGCTATCCTTTACGCGTTCAACAGTAGAGGCAAGCTTTCCACCTAATACTGGAATCTTATTAATAAGTGATTCCAGCTCTTCCTTGGCTTTTGAATACTCCTTGGCTGTACGTAGACGACCTAAAACATTGTGTAATGCGCCAACATTTGGTGCAATCGACATTTCATTATCATTGAGGATGACAATCATATTTGTTTTTGCATGGCCAATATGATTTAATGCCTCAAGTGCCATACCACCTGTTAAAGCCCCATCACCAATAATAGGGATAACAAAGTTGTTTTCTTTTTTTATATCACGTGCTGCTGCCATACCCATGGCTGCTGATAAAGATGTCGAGCTATGACCTGTTTCCCACTCATCATGTTCACTCTCCACGCGCTTCGGAAATCCACAAAGCCCTTTGAACTGACGTAGTGTGTCAAATTGACTCGCACGACCTGTTAAAATTTTATGCACGTAAGCTTGGTGGCCAACATCCCACAAAAACTTATCTTTAGGACTGTCAAACATTTTATGCAGCATCATCGTTAACTCAACTACGCCTAAATTTGGCCCGATATGCCCACCTGTGACAGAACATTTTTCGATTAAGAAGGTACGAATTTCTTGGGCAAGCTGCTCAAGCTCCTTCTTATTTAAGTTTTTTAAAAAGGATGGACTAGTTATTTTATTTAAATCCACCTTTCTCACACACCTTTTCAATAAAATATTCACCGCAATTGTGTTTCCACCATTATAGCAGTGTTATCAATATGCTAAAAGTACGAGCACTTCATTGTTTACATATTGCAAACGTTCCCACCTATTCTAGCATATTCTTTTCCTTCAACGCCTTGATTTTCTCTTAGTTTTTACGATGAACTATATAAGCAGCAAAGTCACGTAATAGGCTGACATCTATTGGTAATTGATCGAGTGCGTTAATGGCATGTTGATAATGCTCAGCAAGCTTTTCTTTTGCTCCCTCTAGGGTTAAGAGTGCTGGATAAGTGCTTTTATCACTAGCGACATCTTTTCCAGCTGTTTTTCCTAGTTCTTCAGTCGTTCCCTCAATATCTAAAATATCGTCTTGAATTTGGAAAGCTAAACCAATATGGTGCGCATATTCTTTCAATGTAGCACGGTCTTGTGCTGATACATCTGCAAGTACGGCTCCCGCTTCAATACTAAAACGCAATAAAGCACCTGTTTTATTGACATGGACTTGTTCCAATTCAGCTAAATTAAGCTGACGTTGCTCCCCTTCCATATCTAGTACTTGACCACCAACCATGCCTTCTGCACCTGCTGCAACGCTTAGCAACTGGACAAGCTCAATACGCTTTTCAGCAGAGATATCCATGCGTGCTAAAATGCCAAATGCCAGTGTGTTTAATGCATCACCAGCAAGCGTAGCCAGCGCTTCTCCATAAACTTTATGATTTGTTGGCTTGCCTCTTCTAAAATCATCATTATCCATGCTTGGTAGATCATCATGGATTAAAGAATATGTGTGAATGATTTCAATAACCGAACCGACAATCAAACCGTCCTGAAGATTTTTACGGTAAAGCTCTAGTACCGCTAACACAAAAAGCGGACGAATTCGTTTACCCCCTGCCTTTAATGAATAAAGCATGGATTCCTTTAAATCTGCTGGTGCATCAATTTGTTCAACAAGTGCAAACATCGTCTCTTCAATTTGTGGTGTATTGCTTTCAATAAAGTACTTTAATGGCTCATTCATTTCCTAATTCTCTCCCTTTAGTGGATCAAATGCTGTTGTTTCACCAGTCTCTTGGACAATTGATACAAGCTGCTCCTCAGCATGTTGCAGCTTACTATGGCAAAACTTTGATAGCTCCATTCCTTGCTTGTATAAATCAATCGCATTTTCCAATGGCACATCACCCTGTTCTAACTGGCGAACGATTTCTTCTAGTGCCGTCATGGCTTCTGCAAATGTTTGTTGTTTTTCAGTCACAACAATTCCCCCTCATTCTTTGGCAAGATATTCGTCACGTTAGCCACAACCTTTCCATCATGGAAAGTCAGTGTCAGTTGATCTTGCTTTTGCACCTCAGTGGATGATTTGATCATTTGCTGATCTTTATATGCTACTGTAAATCCTCTTGTTAGAATGGACAGTGGATTTAAAGCTTCTAATGTTCTAACGGTTGACTCAAATTGTTGTTGCTTTTTTGCCACATAATACGTTGTAGCACGTGATAATTGTTGAACGCGCGCTTCAAGCTCTCTCTGATGAAAAGCAAGTGCCTTTTTGGGTGAATGTTGCTCCACCGTACTATGTAATTGTTGAAGTTGGGCAGCTTTTTTCATCAAGCTCACTTGCATTGCTGCCTGTAATCCTGACTCAAGCTGTGCCAATCTTTCTGTAAAAGGTCGATAAAGTCTTTCTGGCATTGACAATGGATAAGACTGCTGGAGCTTATTTAGACGTTGTCGCTCTGCCATAAGTTGCGACCTAACCATTTGATGTAGCTGTGATTTCTGCGTAAGCACGCGTTGGTAGAGATCCGCTTGATCGGGCACAGCCAACTCAGCAGCAGCTGTTGGAGTAGGTGCACGTAAATCGGCTACATAATCGGCAATCGTTGTATCTGTTTCATGGCCAACCGCACTAATAATAGGAATTCGGCTTTCAAAAATAGCTCTTGCCACAATTTCTTCATTAAAAGCCCATAAATCCTCGATGGAGCCTCCTCCTCGCCCGACAATCAACACATCACAGCTTGCCTCTTGATTAGCACGTTGAATATTTTGCACAATATTCGGTGCAGCCTGAGCTCCTTGTACAAGGGTTGGATAAATCAAAATTTCAGCAAGTGGGTAACGCCTCTTTAAGGTTGAACAAATATCCCGTATAGCTGCACCAGTTGTTGACGTGAGCACACCAATTTTTTCAGGAAATTTTGGTATCGGTTGCTTCCACTCAGGTTTAAAAAGACCTTCTTTTTGTAATTGCTCTTTTAATTGATTGAAGGCAACAAATAAGCTACCAATGCCATCTGGTTGCATTTCCTGTACATATAGCTGATAGGTTCCATAGCCTTCGTAAACGTTTACATCCCCTCGGATAAATACTTGCATACCTTCCTTTGGTTCAAACGCTAATTTGGTAGCCGCTGCTTTAAACATCGTCGCAGCTATTCGGGCACCATCATCCTTTAATGTAAAGTAAATATGGCCGGATTGATGAATTTTCACATTTGATAATTCACCTTTTACATACACTTCACGCAAATGTGGATCTGCATCGAATTTTCGTTTAATATATTTTGTTAACGCTTTTACTGTTAAATAAGAAGCAGAGGACATGTTTTCGGCTCCTTTACTAAAATCAAGTTTTTCACAAAACTACACCTATCATAACATTTTTTGCAGTCGTTGACGTGCCAAAATGCAGTTTCGATAGAAAAAATGACTGTCTTTCTTCTATCGAAAAACAACTATAACACATTCCTACACGTTCTCACTATTAGAAATCGTATATTATGACAAATAACAAACAAAGCCCCATAACTTCATACGTTATGAGACTTTATATTTTAATAAAATAGTAATAAAAGAGTTCCTACAATAAAACAATAATACGTAAAGTAGCTAAGTTTACCACTTTTCATAATGCCCATAAACCAACGCATCGCAAAATAAGTCATAATGAGTGTTGCCAAGAAAGTGGCGGCATATGGAAGAGCTAAGGCACCTTTATTCGGCTCGTCTAAAAAATCTGTAATGCCAAGGACTACCCCACCCAAACTTACAGGAATATAAAGCATAAAGGAAAAACGTAAGGCTGTATCCTGCTTCATCCCTACTGCTATGGCGGAAATAATCGTAGCTCCTGAACGGCTAATGCCTGGCGTTAAAGCAACTGCTTGCCCCAGCCCTACAATGATGGCATCTTTAGCACGTAAATCTGCATCTTTCTTCTTGCCACGCATATTACGAATTAACCATAATGCAGTCCCTGTCACAAATAGCATGAGCGCAATCGTTGTCATACTTACGTTATCTGCAATAACATCACTTAATAACACCCCTAAAACGCCAGCAGGAATTGAACCGATGACAATATAGAGCGCAAAGCGAAAATCTGCGTTATACCGCTTTTCTCTAGTTTTCAAGTAAAGAAAAAAATGACTGATCAGACGAACAATATCCTCACGATAAATATACATAATAGCAAGTAACGAAGCTGTATTGGTTAAGATGGCAAAAGTAAAACCTTGTTCACCTAGTCCCAGCATTTCGCTAGCAATCATTACATGTCCACTCGACGATACAGGAATTGGCTCTGTAAAACCTTGGACAAGTCCAATAATGATATGCTTGATAATTAACATAATATCGATATTTTCCATAAAAACCTCCTCCTCAGTATGTATGTCCCAAACGTTACATTAGACGACATAATCAAAGAAAAGTTCTGAATTTACACAACAAAAAAGTCACCTCACACAAGTTGAGATGACTTTCTTCAAAAGGTTTTTTATTTTGCAAGCGTATTTTCAGCTGCTTGCACTGTGTTGAATAGTAACATTGTGATGGTCATTGGTCCTACACCACCTGGTACAGGCGTAATATGAGACGCAATTCCATCTACTTCTGCAAAGTTTACGTCACCGCATAATTTATTGTTGTCATCGCGATTAATGCCTACATCAATAACAACAGCCCCTTCTTTCACGTGCTCTTTTGTAATAAAGTTAGCACGTCCGACTGCGGCAATTAAAATATCTGCTTGTTTTGTAAATGAAGGTAAATCTGGCGTTTTAGAGTGTGTATAGGTTACCGTTGCATCCTTTTGTAAAAGTAGTTGTCCCATTGGTTTACCAACGATATGACTGCGACCTACGATTACAGCATGCTTTCCTGCGATTTCAATTCCTGAATACTCAAGAAGCTTCATTACGCCAAACGGTGTACAAGGTAAAAATGTTTCTTGGCCAAGCATCATTTTCCCAACGCTTACAGGTGAGAATCCATCGACATCCTTCTCGACAGCAATCGTTGCAATGACTGTATCCTCATCAATATGTTTTGGGAGTGGTAATTGAACTAAAATACCATGAATATCCTCACGTTGATTTAAAAGCTCAATTTGTGCTAGTAATTCTTCTTGCGTTGTCTCTTCGGGTAATTTAATGAGTTCTGAAAACATTCCAATCGCTTCACAAGATTTTTGTTTATTTCTCACATATGTAGCTGATGCCTGGTTGTCTCCAACTAACACAACCGCTAAACCAGGTGTCAATCCTCGCTCTTTTAAACGAATGACACGCTCTGCTACAGCATTACGAATTTCTTGACCAATCTCTTTACCATTAATAATTGCACTTGACATAAACCTTCGTTACTCCTTCCAATTCAACACATTATTCTTGTTCTGTAAATTTAGAAAGTACACCATTGACGAATTTAGATGAACTATCATCGCCAAATGTTTTACATAACTCGATTGCTTCGTTTAGTACTACTCTTTTTGGTGTTTCTGGCATGTATAACAATTCATATACAGCTAAACGTAAAACCGTTCTTTCAATTTTGGGTAAACGGGCAAGTGACCACTTTTCAAGATGCTGTTCTAATGTAGCATCGATTTCCTCCAAATGTTCAGCTGTTCCATTTACGATCTTTTCGTAGAAGGCATTGGTAGGTTGACCTTTAATATGGCCCATTGCTTCTTCAACTGTTAGATCCGTATTGTCTAGCTGAAACAAAACTTGCAACGCTTTTTCGCGTGCTTCATGTCGTTTCATGTAAAGCTCTCCTTCTTAAGTGGCATTAAGGTTTATAATAGCATAAAATCACATGAGAAACACGATTTCAAGCAAGTTTTCAATAATCTGAACCTTTTTCAAGGAACTTTTTGTTTAAGCCCACTTCTCATCGAAATAGTGGTATTCCAAAAATGAATGTTTCCTGTTCGTAATGGTATAATAAAGAAAAACGTTAGAGGTGTCACAATGCAAACTGAAGCTATATGTCTTAGCTGCAAAAAACATTTAAAATGGTTGACGGTGAAGAACAATATCAACAAATGAAGGAACGTACATTTCACCTATTTTACTGGGTGGATGCAAGCATAAAATTCGTTTTGATGCCATTCGAAACTTTTTTAGCTTTTATTAGTGGAGGCCATTTATGAAGGAACATTATTATACGATAGGTGAGGTTGCCAAACTTTCAAACTTATCGGTTCAGACATTACGTTATTATGATCAAATTGATTTATTTAAGCCTGCTTATATCGATACCTTCACCAATTATCGGTATTATAAAGGCAATCAGCTATTCTATTTAGACATTATAAAGTCCCTTAAATATATCGGCGTGACGCTCGATGATATAAAAAAAGCACTTAGATTAACCTCAGAGGAATTGCTTGATTTTTTAGCTCAGCAGGAGCTACGCATCAATGAAAAAATTTCTCGTTTAAACGAAGCAAAAAATACCTTACTGAAAACAAAAAAGCAATTACAAGAGCAAATTGATATCCCAGTCTTCGGTGAGATTTATGTGCAAATAGAGGAAGCAATGCCCGTTCTTCAAGTAACCACTAATGAATTAACACCGACATCGAGCACCAGTACATACTATGCCACTTTAATTAAAATCATCGAAAAGGAAGGCAGTGTCTTAAACAGTCGTTATGGCTGTATTTTTCCACTAGAGCCTTATAAAGATGTCAATGACATCATTTATGATGCTATTTTCACTCCCCTATTAACGGAGCGCACATTTTCGCAGCTTTCACCAAACATACAACAAACCATTATTCCTGGCGGTAAATATGTATGCATTGCCTTTATTTACGATCCTGATACTTATTTTTCATTCTATGAAAAGTTGAGAAATCATGTATTAGCTCAGCAGGAACTATTTGAATCGCAAGTGTATGAGCTATACATGCCAGCAACGCTCACTATGGAACAAGAAAAGAAATTTATAGTAGAATTAAAGATTAGGCAAAAACAAGAGACACAAAATTCCTCCGAAAAAGTAGTGGCGCATTCGTATAACTCTCAGCCAGAACTCCCAAACTGATAAAAATTTTAAAAAATAAAAACAAATCTTTTGACCCTATAGTTACTATAGGGTTTATCGTATTACATGGAAATATTCTAGTAGATTGAAAACATGTATCGCGAACAATTAGAAGGAGAAGTTTATGAGCAAGAAACAAAATATAACCTTAGCTATTTTATTATCTAATCTTTTCATTGCCTTTTTAGGGATTGGTTTAGTCATCCCTGTTTTACCAACCATCATGAATGAGCTACATATTTCTGGCTCTGTTGTTGGTTATATGGTGGCAGCCTTTGCCATTACACAATTAATTGCATCACCAATTGCAGGTAAGCTTGTTGATAATATTGGCCGCAAAGTTATGATTGTTGCAGGTCTTTTTATTTTTGGACTTTCTGAGTTTTTATTTGGGTTTGGTCGTTCTGTTGAAATTCTTTTTGTCTCTCGTATGTTAGGTGGCGTGAGTGCCGCTTTCATTATGCCAGCTGTAACCGCCTATATAGCTGATATTACGACATTGGCACAGCGCCCTAAGGCACTTGGCTATATGAGTGCAGCCATTAGCACAGGTTTTATTATCGGCCCTGGGATCGGTGGTTTTTTAGCTGAAATTGGTACACGTGTCCCATTTTATGCAGCTGGGGTACTTGGTCTGTTCGCAGCTATCCTGTCATTGCTGTTTTTAAAAGAGCCAACACGTGCTACAGACAATGAAGAAGTAGCACAATCCATGTTAGGTAGTGTCAAACGTGTGTTTAGTCCACTCTACTTCATACCATTCATTCTTATTTTCGTGTTATCATTTGGCCTCGCTGCATTCGAATCATTGTTTAGCTTATTCGTTGATCACAAATTTGCGTTTACACCATCGGATATTGCCATAATTATTACAGGAAGTGGTATTGTTGGGGCACTAGCTCAATTAATACTATTTGATTGGCTGACAAAGAAAATGGGTGAGATTAATGTTATTCGTTACTCACTAATCCTTTCAGCAGTATTAACATTCGCCATGACGATCGTGAGTCATTATTTTGCCATCTTATTCGTGACATTCTTTATTTTCGTAGGCTTCGATTTAATTCGACCTGCTGTTACTTCGTATTTATCGAAAATTGCCGGAAATGAACAAGGATTTGTTGGTGGCATGAACTCTATGTTTACAAGTCTTGGTAATATTTTTGGCCCAATTCTAGGTGGGGTATTGTTCGATATCAATCTGAACTATCCATACTACTTTGCTACAATCGTATTGGTGCTAGGCGTCATACTTGCGTTATTCTGGAGAAAGCCAAAGCATATAGAATTATAAAATAGACGATACATCCACATGAACATCCTAGAGAAATCCATATAAAAAGGACTGCCCTTTGATGAACGAATCATCATTGGGCAATCCTTTTCTTTTTTATTCATGCACTACTGTCTCTTCTTTTTCAAAGTGAATACCTGTAATATGCACATTTACTTCTGCTGTTTCTAGTGCCGTCATATTAAAAATAGCCTGACGGATTTGCGTTTGAACTTCTTTTGCTACTTTAGGAATGGCATATCCATATTTCACAGAGCAAAATACATCAATCGCAATTTCACCAGTTTCCGTTACACCTGATTTAATGCCTTTATTGTGTACTTTTTTACCGAAACGTTCCACGACACCCGTCGCAATATTCCCACGAGTTGCAGCAATGCCTTCTACTTCATTGACAGCAATCCCAGCCACAACCTCGATCACCTCTGCCGCTACCTCAATTTTTCCAAGCTCTTCTTTCCCAGAAGGTGTTGGTTGTACGAAAGATTGTCCTACTTTCTCTGCCATACAAATATCATCCTTTCCCTTACACATCACAAACAAGTGCTGTACTTACATTTATTATACTATAAAAAGGAAGGTTTGGCTGTCGAAAGCCGTTTTAATTTAAAACCGACTTACTGATCCACGACATCGATTAAATAAATTCCCTTTTTAAATCCCCCACGAGCTTTCTTCTTGTGTACACGGGTCGCTTCTAGCTCCTCAAAGCTTACACCTAGCACACCGATAGCCATATGAATGAGCTCCAGTATGTCTGCGAGCTCTTCAACACTATCTTCTTTATGCTGGGCTTCGTAAAATTCTGTAGCTTCTTCTATCATTTTAGCCTTTATTGCCTTTACCAGCTCACTAGGTTCTAAAATGCGTGCATGATAGGATAAACCCTTCGCTTCAATTACTTCTAAAATTTTATCCCTCACTAGCTTATTGTATATTGGCATCCATTGTTTCACTCCTTTTCAGGGGGATGACTATTTCTTTCTTCTATTATATAGTATTCTTTCTATAATATAGAATTGATTTGAGATAAAGTAGAGGTAGAGTATGTTACAAAAATGGTTGTTTGGCATCGGTGGGGTTGTCCTCATGTTTACAATGTTTTTTTTATTTTTTGGGAATAGTGCTAGTGAAGATACATTGCTTGCGAAAAATATAATGGAAAAAGCAAATAATGGTACAACTATAGTTTCACTAAATAAATTAACGGATTTTGATTGGGAAAAAGCGCAAATTTTTGGACCTTATACAACGAAAGATGCGATTGAAGAAACAATGAACATACAGTTTAAAGGTAGTATTAGTGGATTAGATGTACGGGAAGATATTTTCCTTCTTGTATTTGCGAAAGAAGGCCATGCGATAAAGACAGCTGTGCTTTACAGAAACATAGGAGACTATTCAACAAAGAATGGTATGTTAACACCAGATAACGATCTTCTATCTATAAAATAGAACTTTTATAATCTTTTTCACCACACTTCAACTAGTAATTGTTTAAGCTTCTATAACGGTCAATCTTTCTTCTATGATTGATCTTCCTACCTGCAAGTAAGTCTTCTATCTAGTTATGCTTAGACATAAAAAACCTCCTAACTAATAATAGCTAGGAGGTTTAAACTTGCGAACGCTTACTTCACTTTTTCTGCTACACCCAATACATCGTTCTCTTCAAGGAACTTCGTATTGAATTGCGCTGATTTGAAGACATCATTGTTCATTAGTGCTTGGTGGAATGGAATGGTTGTTCCATAAGGATTCAAGAGCATCTTACAAAGCTCAGAAACCCTTACAGAGCAAGAATTATAGGATATTTAAGAATAGAATGATTTCAGAACGCAATACTATCACCTTCTATTGAAATGATAGCATTTTGAAATGTTGATTACTAGCTCCTAGTGGCTTGTTTCGTTAGCAACTTCATTTCATGTGGTTGATACAGCTCATCATTTATATAAGAAGATACCCTACCTCATTACCGGATAACACGCTCCTACCATCTATTCAAAGCAAGCTCTACAAGGGTTCATAGCACCATTACAGAATGAATCAACTTCACTCACAGCACATCTCACACTACAGCTCATGTAGCTTACATGACCTACAACTCAAAACTGTTATTTAATCTTGTTCCAATACACATCTAAAAACAAAAAAGAGATAAACCCTTAGTTTACCTCGCTTTTTTTACTCTTATTCTATTACTCCTTAAACGTTTGAGCTTGCTCTGTACGCCCAATGGAACTCAGTTACCAATTGTTCATGTAAGGCTTCACAGAGATAGGCTAAGAAGACATTTAACGCTCTTACATTCCCCTTAAGCCATTCCTCTATTCATTTAATGCCAAACCGAAGGCTTTAGCTTACCAATAAAGTTTTCACTACTTATACTAGGGATTCGATCAAATTACGTTCTAAGACCGAAAGTATCAATTAAATATCATATTATCACTTTTCTTTGGGTCTATATAGCTTTCGTTTCCTTTTCAAAGCATCTTCACGTGCGTGCATAAGGAACACTTTTTATTAGTATAAAGAACACTAATTTATCGGAAAATAGGGGGGTCTATATCAAATTACCTTTAAAGTAATTATGAGATACAAACTTAGAACCTAATCTTGTTCCCTCTCACAGCTACTATTAATTATCTCTAAGACTTCCTTGTAATCACTTAAATTAATATCTGGGATATTTCTTATTTTATCTTTGTTTTTACAAATTATCCGCTTACATCTTGATTTATAACTATGTCCATTCATGATGGAACTGTGATTAGACCTTGAAGCCATACTTTCTTCTAAGCTAACAAGAGCATAATTTAGGGTAGCTACACATTTGCTATCCCATTCCAAATAATCGAAACAAAGTTCTATAAATTCAGACTCACTAGATTGAAACCTACCGTAATTATTATACTGTGAACTTGCATCAGTTCTAAAGAACCAACTTGAAACTTCAAAAATATATTCTTTGAACACACCATTACGGTTAAGTATCTGCAACTTTCTCTCATCTGGCTCAAAGGCATCTATTAGCTCTAGCGTTTGTTTATTCACAATTCCTTTAATATCTACATGCGATGGAAACCTATGTAAAATTTCAACAAAAACAGTCCAAAAGTTTTTTTTGAAATCATATGTAAAATAGTATGAACTATTTAACCAATCGCATAAATCGTTCACAACAAATTTTGAGTTGATAGATACAGACATTTCGAGTAGTTGAGGATAATAGCTGTAGAAGTTAAAGAAATGCATCGCATCGCTTGAAATGACTTCTACTATTCCTTCTCTTACATTTTCATAATTCGACTCCAATATATCTTGCCAAAATTTCTTATTTGAATCGTTAACGAATTGTCCCTTTCCATTATGGCGACCCTCTAATTTTTCAAATAGTTTTTGGAAAAAATACTTAGAGTTTTTCTTATAAACTACGTTTACATCATTCATTATTATCTTTACGGAGTCTTGTTCAACTATCTCTGGAAAAGGATAGTATTGATAAAGATTTTTTAATTCCCTTAATAAATACTCCTCTCCACCAAGAACATAAAAATCACTTAAATTATCCATCAAATAGTTCCAAAAACATTCTACCGTTGAACTATCTATCGTTATACGTCCTTTCGCATGAGCACAATCATTTCTGATATTTTTCCAATAATTATAGGCTATTTTAACCTGTTCACCATTTGTAAAATCTAAAATGGCTATATCTTTTTTGTTACCACTTGAACAAGACGCATCTACAATTGAATTTAGATGATTTTCCCAACTACTATCATCTTCTAGTTTTTTTACAATTTCATTTTCCCAAAATTTAGGGTTAGACTTAGCAAGCTCTTTACCATAAGTACACCCCAAAATTCTACCTCTCAAAGTAACTTTAAAAGAAAGATAAGACATGATAAAAGCAGACTTATATGCTCCCATTTTATAACAACGTACTGATTCTTCAAATAGGTCATTAGCTGCTTCATATTCTTTAAAAGGCTTATTTCCCTCAACCCATTTTTCAATTTGTAGCTTCATACAGTATCTTACCTCCTGATTTTCATTAAAAACTCGCAACATTTAGTCTTTTAATAATCATTTTGAATTATAAAAGCATCAAATAAAATAGCGAGATAACAACATAGTATCTAAACATTTCGCAAATTCTTTTTTTGCGGGCATAGGCATCTATAACAAGCTATTTATTCAAATATTTCTTGATTTACTACATACTTGTGTAGCCAAATAAATGGTGCATGGAGTATCGCTAATTAGGGGGCTACCATACCGACCTTTGTAAATATTCCCTAAATCCTTATCATATTGCACTGTAACGCGTTCTGACGCTCACATGACTGTTAATGACCCGACCTGTGACGTGGCTCTGTGAATCTCCTGCGAGGTCGCTTTGTAGCTCTGACAAGCTTCATGACCTGCAATTTCAATACTAAGTAAAAGAATGATTTTACTTAATAAACTCACAGGTGTTTCCTAATACCTCCAACTAAATCACTAACTTGTTACTTCGATACTTCTGTCAGCCAATTAATAAAGAAAACTTACTCTTCTTCAAATCTCTCATAGCATGAATCACATAATCCAAAACTCCCATCAATATTGGCATTATAAATACATTCACACTTCATGCAGGATTTAATATTTGTATGTTGGTGACCACAAGTAGCACATTTACCATATGGAAATACGTTTTCATCTAAACTAATAGTTTCATTTCCACATTCTTCGCAAGAAAAATCAGCTAAAACTTCTGCCCCACCATCTTTATACGCTCGTCCCTGCTCATAATTCAATTCACTTACATAATCAATAAATTCAATCCCTATTATTTCAGTTAGCTCTGATTTAAATTCATTAAAAGAACTTTCATCTAAATTTTCGTAAGCTAAGGGTAAATAATACCCCTTATCTTCGTCATAATAAGCTTGTCCATTTTGAAACTCAATTCTTTTCTTTAGTTCTTCTTCTTCATTTATATAGATTGTTAGAGTCAAAGTACTTATCTGTTCTTCGTCAATTTCCATATCAGCAGACACCGTTAAAATTTTATCTTCCCATTCTCTTTCAATTTGAACTATTTCTAGAGATTGAACAGAATCATAGATTTCTTCAATACTTATCTCAAGGTCTTGCCTAAAATAAAATTCATCAGTTAATGTATTTATAAATGGATTAACTAAATCTTTGAATTGCTCGATTATCTCATTTTCATTATAAATTGTTATACCTGCTTCAGCTTCAATTATAGATTTTTGTGACTCTTCATGGTCAAAATAATTTTCCATTTCATATTGTATTTGTTCCCGAGAAGGCTCACTATCTAATTTCATCTTTAAATCTATTAAATATCTGTCTCTTATACACATCT